>DAINNB010000114.1:0-5593 GCA_036736085.1 Chlamydiales bacterium | reverse complement strand
CCCAAGCCCCATTAAAGGAATGCGTCCTTTAAAATCCTTGTTTTTTTGTATGTTGATGTGAAATTTATCTGCCAAAAAATTTTGCATTTATACGTAAAATAAACAAGGATTTTAAAGGACGAAGTCCTTTAATGGGGCTTGGGGCGACGCCCCAAAAACAATTCTCCGGATAATAAAAATCGTGGTACAATACCAGCTTTTGGAGTGAAAAAAGATCATGACGACTGCAGTTACACCGATGATGGCCCAATGGCATGCTTGCAAAGAGGAGTGCGGCGACGCCCTTTTATTTTTTCGATTGGGGGATTTTTATGAGGCCTTTCATGAAGATGCGGAAAAAATTTCCAAAGCAGTCAACGTCACTTTGACGGCAAGACAGGGAACTGCGATGTGCGGGGTTCCTTATCATACGGCGGAAGTCTATATTGATAAGTTGGTGGCGAAGGGATTTAAGATTGCAGTTGCAGAGCAGATGGAAGATCCCAAATCGGTCAAGGGACTGGTGCAAAGAAAGATCGTGAGGACCGTGACGCCGGGGACGTTGATCAACTCGCAGCTTTTGTCTGATAAAAACGCTAACTATTTTGCTTGCATTTCACAGATTGGTTCCTTGTTTGGTTTGGCGCTTTTGGAACTTACGACGGCCGATTTTGCAGTGTTTGAGTTTGAAAGGGTCCAAGATCTGATTGACGAGCTTTGTAGGATTAGACCTGCTGAATTTTTGCTGCCGAAGAGATTGCAGAAGGCGCATCCTACGCTGATGAAAGAATTGTCCCTTCATTTCCCCTTTTTAACGAATGAAAAAGAGGATAGTTTTTTTGATCTGCAGCTCACGCAGGAAGTGCTGACGGCTCATTTCAAGCTCCATTCTTTGGATGGATTTGGCTTGAGGGGGCAAGTATCAGCTATTTCCGCCGCGGGGGCTTTGATGGCCCATTTGAAAAACCAACTCAATGTACCGCTGGAGCCGATCACTGCGATCAGAACGGAGCCGCTTTCCCAATATATGGCGCTCGATCGAGCGGCTTTGAAAAATTTGGAGATCACCGAATCTTGCAGCGAACATGGATCTCAGCATACCCTTTGGCACCTGCTCGATCATACGGCAACGGCCATGGGCGGAAGGATGCTCCGCTACTGGATCCAGCATCCTCTTCTTTCGATTCCTGAAATCCATGCAAGACAAGAGGCGATCGCCCTATTTTTAGCGAAAGCGGAAGAGACGAAAGCGATACGTTTGCAACTCGACGGGATGAGGGATTTGGAAAGGCTCATGATGAAGACCTCAGCCCGGTATGCGACGCCGAGAGATGTGCTTGCGCTGGGACTTTCTTTAAGTAAAATTTCTCCCCTGAAAGAGCGGCTAAAACCATTTCCTGTGGGAGATCTCCTCCGCTCGCTTGCCGACCCTGCGCCGCTTGCGGCCCGGATTGTCAATGCCCTTTCTGAGACGCCGCCGCTCCGTTTAGGCGAAGGAGACCTTTTTCGAGATGGTTATAACCAAGAGCTCGATGCGCTTAGGCTTTTAAGCCGCGAATCGACTTCCTGGATTGCCCGTTATCAAACAGAGCTGCGCGAAGAGACAGGCATTAAAACGCTCAAAGTAGGATTTACTAAAGCGTTTGGCTACTACATTGAAGTGACCCACGCCCAAGCAGAGAAAATCCCCGCCTCTTTTCAACGAAGACAAACCCTTGTTGGAGGAGAGAGGTTTATTACTGAAGAGCTCAAAACATTTGAGCAAAAAGCGCTCACAGCCGAAGAGAAAGGTAAAGCGCTTGAAGCGCAGCTTTTTGAAGAACTCCGCCGAGAAATCGCCGGACACGCTGAGCTCGTCCACGCCATTGCGAGAGAAATCGCCCGCATCGACGCCCTTTTGTCCCTCGCCTATGTCGCCAAAGAAATGCGCTATACCCGCCCGCTCATCGACGACTCGGACACATTAGAAATTATCAAAGGCCGCCACCCGATCATCGAACGGGTCGTCTCTCAGTCCAAATTCATTCCGAACGATACACTGCTCACCAAAGACCAACAGCTTTTCATCATTACAGGCCCGAACATGGCGGGTAAATCGACCTACATCAGACAAGTCGCGCTGATTGTGATCCTGGCTCAGATCGGATCTTTCGTTCCAGCCGAATCGGCCCGCATCGGTCTTATCGATAAAGTCTTTTCCCGGATTGGAGCGAGCGACGACATTGCGCGAGGTCAATCAACGTTCATGGTCGAGATGACAGAAACCGCCAATATTTTGCATAACGCCACTTCCCGCTCCCTCGTGATCCTCGACGAGATCGGCCGAGGGACCAGCACCTACGATGGGATCTCGATCGCCTGGGCCGTAGCCGAACACCTCCTGACAACTCCCCAAAAACAAGCTAAAACCCTCTTCGCAACCCACTACTGGGAGCTTACCCGCCTCGAAAAAGAGGTTCCCGGCGCCATCAACTATCAAGTCGCCGTGCAAGAAACAGCCCAAGGCATCGTCTTCATGCGTAAAATCGTCCCCGGCGGCACCGACAAAAGCTACGGCATCCACGTGGCCAAGCTCGCAGGCTTGCCCCCAAAAGCCCTCAAACGGGCCCAAGACATGCTCGAGCAACTCGAATCCAAAACCCCCAAAACCATTTCCTCAAAAAAAGAACCCGAACAACTGTCTCTCTTCGGCCTCTCTGCCCCAGAAAGCCCCGCCCTCATCGCTCTCAAATCACTCGACGTCAACCAATTGACGCCGCTCGCCGCCCTTCAAAAACTCGCAGAGCTGAAAGATCTGGCAGAAGGCTAAGACAAAAAAACTCATTTTATCGGCAATTTATCGGCATAAGAAAGACAATTTTCATGCAGATAACATGCCGATAAAAGATATATCCAGTTAAAATCGACCTGATATCCCACCCCTTGCAATGGGAGAGCTTCGAAGAGCTTCTCCCGGCAAATACCCATCCGTTTTATACCCTAGTTCAGCAAACAACAAGATCGGTAGACGAGTCGATTCATACGAGCTAATCAAAGAACAGGCAACCCCTGTAATCTTTTCAGTTAACAGCGATTGAGAGTAGAGAGGAGGAATGGGAGCATTGGGAGGGAGCTCTGAAAATTGCGTTACTGTTAAAGCCCCGGGTTCAAATAACACTCGCGGCTGATGCCAGACATCTAATCGCGCTCCCAAAGATCCAAATCTTCCATGAAAGATCTTTCGATTTTCCACTCCAAAACCATAGTAGATATTCTCTCCATGCTTTCCCCATTTCATATACAAATAGGTCGGAACGCCTGAAGCTACTAAAAAATGCTCCCAATATCCTTGCAAACCAAATGGAGTTAAAACGATTTTCATAGATGGCATATAGCTAATCGGCCCAAATCTAAACATAGGAACCGTCATTGCCATGTCATATTCAGTGTAAACTGCTTGAGCTAACATGGAGGACCAAAAAAAGGGATCCAGAAAATTGAGCAAAGAGAGGTTCCTTACCCTTGTGTATCCCAAATGAGAATCTTGATAGGTTTTGTTGAGAAAAAATAAAAAACTGTTGATGTCGTTCCAACACTCTTCTAAACTGCTAGGATTCTTTTTCACCGTGGTTGCATATCCAAAAAAACTTAAAGAAGCAAAAGAGTACATAGGGAACTGTCTCCCATCAATTTTTCCATCTTGCAGCCATTTCATTTTCAAGCGATTCGATAAAATTGAATCGGCCTCCAATCCAGCAATATCAATAGTAAGCATTTGACTTGTCGTCAACCGGTCCATTGCATCAAAAAACGTGACACCGGAAACTACATACATTCTGTAGCCTGTTACTTTGGCATATTGCTCGCCCAAATCTCTGATCCGGTAACCATGGCCAAATACCTCATGCTGAGTGACAACGCAAGATGCTCCCACTGGGATCCAAAACAAAGAAGATTTCAGTTTCTGCTGCCACTGCCTCTCATCTGAAAGTTTTTCAAAAGAAGAGGATTTTTCAACATACTGAGAAAAAACCATGGGTTCAGAGAAAATCTGCTGATCAAATTTCTCCAACCCCTGCTGTAAAAACATTACATTTTCAGCCCCGGAATAAGGGCTGAAATGAATATCTGCGCATGGATAATTATAACCCAAAACATAAGAAGCAGAGACTAAGAACGCAAAAAAATAATTTTTTGCATTCATACCACACCGCAAAATAATGCAGCTTGTTTTAGTACATCAAGAGTCGCTGGCAATGCAGTCGGATTCTGAGCAGCAACATATGTCAGAGATGCTACAATCAAAGCAAAAACAATATATTTTCCATAAGGAACTTTGCAAAAAACTGAATTCGCTCGTCCCTGTCCACCCTGTTTATTTAGACCAAACCAATTCCATTGCCAGGGCCAATAAAATGCTGCAGCGGTTTCTGAATAAGTATTTAATTCATCAAGAGAAGGAATGCAATTTTCTTCTAGAGCATAAACGCCTGTATAAAGAGCATCTCTGTATTCGGCTGGAACTATCCCTGCATTTTGTCTTAGCTGCCGATACACGTCCTCCATTTCGAGGGAAGAATTTTGCGTTGTATTAGTAGCGTTTAAAAAAGCAGAAAAAAACTGGTTTGTAGAGGCCAGAGGGTCCTTAGCTTCGCGTATAGCTACGGTCAAAGCTTCTAGATAATGATCTATACCGGGTTGATTGCCTATCGTTGCAGCTAAGGGCAAAATATCTTGCCGTGAAAAACTAAACTGCACAATCCCTTCTGCAAGCTGGTCTATTGGCAACGAAGCTGCACTACATTCTTGCGGGATAAAACTCGTCACAAGAGATGTTATCGATACTATACTCGTCGTTAGTTTTTTCACTTTAAATAGATAGTTCTTCACATAAACTCCTTTTGTATATTTCCGATACCTCGACAGGTTAATGCACCGATCGCGATATAACCGGGACATCTTTTCAAAAGTTTGAGATTTTGTAAAAATAAAAATTTATATCGATCGATTTAAAAAGATTTCGTTAAGACCAGATAACAACATACATCGTCTCTAAAAAACCCCTCCTAATAAAAATTCCCATTGATTTTTGGGGTTGTTTTACACGACTTCTTGATTCGTTTTCGAAGACGGCTATACCCAGGTCTAGTGCATCAGAAATTTTCCACTAAAATCATCTGCCATAGATAGTTCCTTTGATCAGCAATATTTCAGCAAAAACCCTATTGCTTGAGAACTCTTGTTTTATCAGCAATTTATCTGCATAAAAAAGAAAATTTTCATGCAGATAAAATACATAACCTCCTTATAAACAAACTCCTAGACTTTCTAAAAAACATCAAATTGACTTAAGATACACTTAAACCAGACCTCGGCTAAATACGCAACTCACTAATAATAAACGCCTCAAGAAACGCAACCAGAGACGTTTAAATGATATTTTAAAAAGCAATTATTTTTAAAAATTAATTTAATATAAATATTTAAAATATATAATAATATTAATATTTTAAAAAACAGGAAAATATGAATGTTTCTTTTGAAGGAGAACCATTTAAGACGTTCATTTGGTTAAGGGATGCATTTTTCGAAAACATTTCTAACGCCCCTGAAAAAATCGGGAGATTTTTAGCAG
>DAINNB010000113.1:0-5657 GCA_036736085.1 Chlamydiales bacterium | reverse complement strand
ATCATCTATTTTTGTGTCGCTTTCGGTATAATGTGGTTTGTGGCGAAGCCCCATGAGCTTAGTGAGCGTATTTTTTTAAGAGGGCGATCTCTTTTTTCCAGCCGTCGAGGCCGACGGGGGTTTCGAGGTATTTGGGGAGGTATTTGAGTGTAGGGTGGGTCATGAGGAACTGAAAACATTCGAGGCCGATTTCTCCCTCTCCGAGTCCTGCGTGGCGGTCGACTTTTGAGCCGAGGGGTTTTAGCGAGTCGTTGAGGTGGAAGGCGAAAAGGTGTTTGAGGCCGACGATCTCGTCGAATTCGTGGAGTGGTTTTTGCCAGGCTTTTTCTGTCCGGATGTCGTAGCCGGCGGCGAAGATGTGGCATGTGTCGATGCAGACGCCGATGGGGATTTTTTTGTGGACGGCCTGGATGATGGAGGCTAGGTGTTCAAAACGGTAGCCTACGCATGTCCCTTGTCCTGCAGTGGTTTCGAGAAGGAGGCGAGTGGAGCCTTTGTGAAGAAGTTTTTCCATTTCGAGAAGAGAGGCGATAATTGTTTCGATGCATTGCTCTTCCGAGCTTCCTGTGGCGGCCCCTGGATGGAAGTTGAGATAGGGGATGTTGAGCAGATGGCATCTTTCGATCTCGTCTTGGAAGGCTTGTTTGCTCTTTTCGAGAGATTCGGGGGAAGGGGAGCCGAGGTTGATCAGATAGCTATCGTGGCTCATGACCTCTTGGATGCCGGTTTCATCTAGGGCTTTTTGCCAGAGGCTGACCTCCTCCTCGGTGATTTTCCGGCCTTTCCATTGCTTTTGGTTGCTGGTGAAAAGTTGAATGGTGGTAGCTCCGATATCTTTGCCTTCGTAGAGAGCATTTTGGGAGCCGCCGGCTGCGGAAGTGTGGGCGCCGATGAGAATTGTTTTCATAAAAAACCTCTGAGATTCTTCTTAATATAGTCTGCGGCATTCAATTTACAAAAGAGGAAAGATCTCCTATGCTGGACGTATGGATACAGTGCATACGATTCTTCGTTCGGCGAAATATTTTTTTTGCGCGACTTTTTTAAGTAGAGTGAGCGGATTTTGCCGCGATATGGCCATGGCGTTTTGTTTTGGCGGCTCGGCGGAGGTGGCGGGTTTTTTGGTGGCCTTTCGCTTGGCGAACTTATTTCGACGTTTGCTCGGCGAGGGGAACTTGCAAGCGGGTTTTGTTCCCCAGTTTGAATCTTTTCGGCAAGAGAGCTTTGCAAAGGCTGTCCATTTTTATCGGGAAGCGGCTTTATTTTTAACGCTTGTGAGTAGCGTTGTGGTGATAGGTTCTGAGGGGATTTTGTGGCTAGTCTTTGATGTGCTGAGCCCTTCTTGGCTAGAGATTGCTAGATTGACGATGTGGATGCTGCCTGGACTTTTGTTTATTTGTTTGTCTGGTTTGAACCAAGCCCTTTTGCAGAGCCAAAAAAAGTATTTTTGGCCCGCCTTGACCCCGATTGTATTCAATGGTGTTTGGATCTTAGCGGCGATGGTATCCCAAAATATGCTGACCTTGTCGATTTGGGTTACGGTCGGGTGCGCTCTGCAGTGGATGATCTCTTCTTTGCAGGTGAAAAGAGAGTTTTCCTCTTTAGAGAAACAAAAAAGACAGTGGTTTTCCCTTTCTTGCCGAGAACTGATCCGCCTCATGACGCTGGGTCTTCTTGGCATTGCGGCGGTCCAGATCAATAGCGCTCTCGATGCGATCTTTGCTCGGATTGCCGATCTGTCGGGGCCTGTTTATTTATGGTATGCGATCCGGGTGCAGCAGTTGCCGCTGGCCTTATTTGGTTTAGCGTTATCCGGCGCTGTTTTGCCGCCGCTTTCCCGCGCGATTCGAAGCGGGGATAGGACCCGATTTTATGAGTTTCTCCACTCTTCTCTGCGCCGCAGCGCGGTGTTGATCATTCCTTCGGCCTTTGGATTGGTTGCATTAGGAGGGGCTGGATTAAATGTGCTCTATGGCCATGGTCATTTTCATCTGCAGGAGGTGCAAAATACGATGGTTTGTTTGTGGGCTTATGCCTTAGGGTTGGCTCCTTCTGTAGGGGTGCTCCTTTTATCTCAGGCGTTTTATGCGCAAAAAATGTATTGGGTCCCGGCTAGGGCTTCTTTATACGCTGTAGGGCTTAATATTTTTCTGAACGCTGTTTTTGTGTTCGGTTTCGGATGGGGGGCTGCGAGCATTGCCTTGGCTACAAGCTTAAGTTCACTCCTCAACTGCTATCAACTGGCGCGAGCTCTCACCGGCAGTTTTGATCTTTCTTTGTTCAAATTATCTTTTCGCCTTGCTCTCGCATCGGCATTGCCTACGGCATTATGCCTAGCTGTTCAGTATGTTGGATTTCAAGGGTTGGCTTTGAACGGATGGGGACAAGGGCTGCAGCTTGCGGTTTTAAGCCTGCTTTATCTAGGCGGATTTGCCGCTCTAGTCTTTCTGCTGTCTATTCATGAAGTGTGGGAGACGTTAGGTCTTCGAGAACGTTCCCCGGCCGAAAACCGGGGCAATGAATCTTTCCCTTAGGAAGAGTGCGATAAGAATTCGCAAACGAGAGGAATGTTCACAGGTAAGGGGAGTGGGATCTGATCCATGTGGGGAACAGAAACTAATTTACCGGAGAATTTGTCTTCTTCGAGAGAGAAATACTCAGGAATGTCGCGGTTTGCGTATTCTTGAGAGATCTGGATCGCTTTAATTTGGCGTGAAGCTGGTTTAACGGAAACCAACATACCTGGTTTTACGAGGAAAGAGCGTCTGTCGACTTTTTTTCCGTTCACTTGGATGTGGCCGTGGGACACGAGCTGTTGGGCTGCAAAAATGCTAGGAGCGAGGCGCAGGCGGTAGACGACGTTGTCTAGCCGGCACTCGAGCTGTTCCATCAGGTGGTGAGCTGTATTGCCTGGCATAATGAGCGCCTTTTTATAGGCATTCACAAGCTGCTTTTGGCTGAGCATGCCATAAATGGCTTTGAGTTTTTGACGTTCTTCGAGCTGAACGCCGAAGTCTGATTTTTTCTTCCGTTTGGCTCCGTGCACCCCTGGAGGGTTTTGCTTATGGAGCATTGGATTGCGCGCTTTGCCGAAAATGTTGGCCGAAAATCTGCGGGCAACACGATTTTTTGGTCCTCTGTAACGAGCCATTGTTTCTCCGATTGGTTCGAACTAAAGGAAGACAGTGTATCTAAGAATCGATTTTCTGACCAGGGGGTTTTGATTTTTTTTTGTCTTAACTAAATTTTTTTTGAGCTATTCTGGGTTTGCTTGGCAGGGCTTCTGTTTGATCAAAAAAGTTTTATTTCTTTTGTCGTTATTTTTTCTGTTTCAGTGTAGATCTCGAATTTCACCGTATAAATAAAAAAATAGAAAATTAATTTTAAACAAAACAATATGTCATTCATTTTAAATTATTACAATTCTGAGTATTTGAAATGCGCGGCCGGGGCTGCAGCCGTCTATTGGATGTCTTCCGACGAGGAGACTCCATCTATGTCAAAAGTTTTATTGGCCCTGATCTGTGCTGTTGCGGCCTACGCTCTTACCTACCCCTTTTTCACCGATCCTTGCGTTTATTACGCGCGCAGGCAGTATCCTTCGGAGGCTCCCGAGTTTAGGTCGGCTTTTGATCGCGCTTTTAACCGCTTGGATGAGGAAGGTTTTATAGCTCCCTATGTTTGGACTCGACAGGATGAACAAGAGCGTTTTTATAAAAAAGTGCTTGGGGGGATTTGCTTGGGACAGGCCATGCTTTTTCTTAGGACGATGAATAAAAACCCTCATTTATCTGGTGCACAGGTTGCCGAATCGATCGATCTCGAGGAAGTCATCTATGTCCAATTGCGGAATAAAATCGAACTTGAAAAAAGTAGAAAAGCAAGATTGTTTGATGAGATAGAGAATATAAGGCCTACCGCTGAAAAGGGAATAGATCTTAGTTTTGCCATTCCCTGGCAAGAAAAAATTTCGGTTATTTATGCGCCTTCTATAAAAAAGGAAAGCAAGTGGACGGAATACTTTCAGTCGATCGTGCAAGAGGGAGATATCAAAGGCAGAGTATGGTTCGACACCAGCTCGACAGAGGGACATACCTTTGCTTTTTGGCGCTCAGGCGATCGATTTAGCTATTTTGATGCAGGAAACGTTTACGAGTTTACCGATAGTAAAACTTTTTGCCAATCGGTGCGAAATACAATTCTCCTTTACCGTCGGTCGAAGCCTGATCAAGAGAGCCGCATGTTTGAGTATGAGCCTGTAACAGTGGCTATGATACCTTAAAGCGCGCCTTGCTGTAAAAACTTCTCTCATGTATCCTGTGTCCTTTTTAAGGGAAGCTGTCCATGGACTATCAAGTAATTGCTTACTACTATCTCGGAGGTCTTGAAGACCCGCGAGCTGAGATCGCTCGGCAAAAGGAATTTTTTGCTTCTCGCGATATCATGGGGCGCCTTTATATTTCCGAGCAGGGGATAAATGCGCAGATGAGCGCTTTGTCCTCCCATGCGGATGAATATATCGCCTGGATGCGCTCGGATAGCCGTTTTGCCAACGTTCAGTATAAAGTTCATTGGTCTACAGAGCATGCTTTCCCCAAAGGTACCGTGAAGTATCGGCGCCAGCTGGTCGCCATTGACTGCGATGTTGACTTTTCTCAGATTGGCGAGCATGTGGCGCCGAAAAAGTGGAAAGAGATGCTGGAAGAAAAAGATGAGAACACGGTCGTCATCGATGTCCGCAATGAGTATGAGTGGAAGGTCGGCCATTTTGAAGGCGCCGATCTCCCTCCTTTCGAAACGTTCCGGCAGTTTCCTCAATACGCAGCTGACTTAAAAGAGAAGCGAGATCCTAAGAAAACGCGCGTCATGATGTATTGCACGGGCGGGATTCGCTGCGAATACTATTCAGCCCTCATGAAAAGCGAAGGGTTTGATGAAGTGTATCAGCTCGATGGCGGGGTGATCAATTATGGCATGGAGTGCGGCTCGGAAAAATGGGACGGCAAATTGTTTGTGTTTGACGACCGTCTTGTTGTTCCTCTTAGCGAAGATGCGACAACGATTAGCGAATGCAAGCATTGCTCTAAGCCGACCGATGTTTATTACAATTGCGCTAACATGGACTGCAACGAGCTATTTGTTTGCTGTTTGGACTGTTTAAAAGCATTTCGAGGCTGCTGCTGCTCTACATGCCAAGAGGGCCGCGTGCGCGCTTTCCGAGAAGATGGGACGGCAAAACCTTTCCGTAAATGCAGCCATGAGGAGAAGCAAAGGTTATCTTGCGCCTCTTCGCAGTAGGTCAAGGATCCGTCTTTGCGTGTCATCTAAGAGGACGGTGAGCCCTGGCTTGATCCCATTTTCTGATAGCTCAAAAGCTCTCATGGTGTTGCAAATGCGCCCATCTAGCCTAACGCCGACTCCTTTTGCTCCGACCATATTGCCCCAATCGCCGAACATTTCGAGCGACATTTCGCATGCGGTTATGATGAATTTCACTTTTCTGTTGTGGTTTTCTGCAATGGCATCGAAAATTTTTTCTCCGATGTAGTGGATGGTAGGGATCCAAACAAGTCTTGCTTGGCGAGGCGCCGCGTGGACGCATTTGCCGATAAAGCACTGGCCGCAGACGGGATGTTTTGGATCGTGGCGGCAAGCAT
>DAINNB010000112.1:0-5666 GCA_036736085.1 Chlamydiales bacterium | reverse complement strand
GATGTCTATAATCAGGGAAATGAGTTTTCTTTGCCAATTCTCAAGGAATAGACGGGTGAATAAAGTTTTCACGTTTTCAGCCACTCCAGAAAGTTGAATTTTGTTTGCGGGTTCATTTTAGGAGGCGGATTAAAAATGCTGCGGATAATCCCTTTAAAGCGGTCGATTTTAATGCCTCTTGTCATGATCCCTTCTCTAGCAATAGAGACTTTTCCTGTCTCTTCCGAAACGACGATGACGAGGGCGTCTGTGAGATAGCTGAGGCCAAGTCCTGCCCTATGCCTGGTCCCCATCGATTTGGCCAGCTGCGTTGAATCTTCAGCCAAGGGAAGAATGACAGCAGCGGCTAAAATAGATTGATCTTTGAGCAAAACAGCTCCATCGTGAAGCGGCGTGTTGACTGCAAAAATTGTTTCTAAGAGCTCAGGGGAAAAAGCGGCGTTAAGAAGAACTGCCTTTTGAGCGTATTCGGCTAGGGAGTCTTCATTTTCTAATGCAATTAGCGCCCCGATGCGCCTTTCCGACGTACGATAGACGCTATTGGCCAATTGGTCGAGAAACTTATCGAACTCAGTGATTTCTCTATAGCGTTTGCTCTTAAAGCTTAGCTTTGATAAGGCGACTCTCAATTCAGGCTGAAAAATAATGATGACTGCGATGACGAGCACATTGCCGAGCAAGATCATGATCTTATGAAGAACAGGTAGATTAAGCCAACTAGAGGCAGCCAAAATGAATAAAAAAGCAAAAAAGCCTAGCACCAAATCCATGGATTTCGTGTTCCAGAGAAAAGAGAGAAGGTAATTGATCATTAGCGCAATGATCATGATCTCGAAAAAAGGTGTGATTGAATAAAAAAAGCTCATACAACCTTAAGAGATTACCTTAATGGGCGCTCCTGAAAAATAAGGGTTGGTCGATTTTTCAAATTTAAATAGAAAATTGGCGCAAAATAATTTCAAAAAATCGACAGAACCTTGCTTTTTAGACGCCCTCTAAGGGTTATTTTATCTCGATTGTTTGATTCATGGCAAGAGAAAAAATGGATTGACTTAAAAGATTAAATGACTGAAAAGAAATTTTGTGAATTGCGGGTTTATTTATGGATGACGTTCTTTTGCTCTCTCGTATACAGTTTTCATTAAACATATGTTTTCATTATTTGTTTCCCCCTATTAGCATAGGACTAGGCCTTATGCTCGTCATTATGGAAGGGATTTATTTAAAAACAAGAGATCACAAATACAAAGAAATGAGTCATTTTTGGACGAAGATTTTTGCGTTGGTCTTTGCTGTAGGCGTGGCAACGGGCCTTGTTCAAACATTCGCATTTGGAACGAATTGGGCCCATTACTCTCGATTTGTGGGGGATGTTTTTGGTAATGCATTAGCTGCTGAGGGGATTTTTGCTTTCTTTTTAGAGGCTGGATTTTTGGGCGTTTTGTTATTCGGCTGGGACCGAGTGGGTCCGAAAATGCATTATTTCTCGACGATCTGCGTCGCTTTAGGAGCACATTTTAGTGCGGTATGGATCATTGTCGCCAATTCTTGGATGCAAACGCCAGCTGGTTATAAGATCGCAGAATCGGCTTCAGGATCCCGCGCTGTGATCGATGGATTTTGGACGATGGTCTTTAATCCTTCTACGATTGATCGATTGACCCACACTGTTTTGGCTTGCTGGGTGACGGGCGCCTTTTTTGTTTTGAGTGTGAGCGCTTTTTATCTAATGAAAAAACGGCATTTGCCGATCGCCCGTTCTATGATGAAGATCAGTTTGCTCGTCGCTGTCGGCGCTTTGATCTTGCAAACGTTTTCAGGACATAGCAGTGCAAATCTAGTAGCTGAATATCAGCCAGCCAAACTAGCTGCATTTGAAGGGCTTTATCAAACGGAAGAAAGCACTCCTCTTTCAGTGGTAGGGTGGGTAGATACGAAAAATGAAAAAGTGCATGCCCTAAAAATTCCTGGCGCTCTTAGCTGGCTCATTTATGGAAATTTCCATACACCTGTCAAAGGACTCGACCAAATTCCTAGAGATCAATGGCCTAACGTAGCTGTGGTTTTTCAAACCTATCATTTAATGGTGGGGCTTTGGGCTGTGATGTTCTTGATCGTTATATTGGGATGTTGGCATTGGAGAAAAGGAACGTTGGAACATACTCCTTGGCTTCTTTGGGCTTTGGTTCTTTCCGTACCTTTGCCCCATATTGCGCAGCAATCTGGATGGATCGCCGCTGAAGTGGGAAGACAGCCTTGGATTGTTTGGCATCATTTAAAAACGAGCGAAGGGCTTTCTGCCAATATTTCCGCCGGTCAGGTGCTTGGATCTCTTTGTATGTTTGTAGTGATCTACTCACTTTTATTTGCTTTGTTTATTTTTCTACTCGATCGAAAAATTAAGCAAGGTCCTGAGGCGGTTCCTCTCAAAGACGATGAAATACTGTATCGAGATTATGCAAAAAGAGGAGTGTAAAGGATGGATTTAGAAACGCTTTGGTATGCGATTATCGGTATTTCGATGGTGATGTATACCGTATTGGATGGTTTTGATTTGGGTGTAGGAGCTTTGCACCTTTTTGCTAAAAACGATTATCAGCGCCGCATTTTTCTCAATGCCATAGGACCTGTTTGGGATGGCAATGAAGTGTGGATTATTATTGTGATGGGGGGGCTTCTCGCGGGGTTCCCAAATGCGTACGCAACGATTTTTTCTGGATTTTATACTTTGCTCATGTTTTTACTAGCCGGTCTTATTTTTCGAGCAGTGGCGATTGAGTTTCGTAGTAAGCAAGAATCTCTTGTATGGCGGAAAATTTGGGATTTTGTCTTTTTTCTATCAAGCGTTGTGACAGGTGTCGTAGCAGGCGTGGTGATTGGGAATCTGATTATCGGGATTCCTCTTGACGCCTTCCAAGATTATCATGGAGGGTTTTGGCAGCTGCTGAATCCTTACGCACTTTTAGTTGGCGTGACAGGGATGTCCCTTTTTGCTATGCACGGAGCGATCTACCTTACGATGAAAACAGAAGGAGAGGCCCATGAGGTTGTGCGCCATTGGATCAATCGGGCTATTGCAGTGTTCCTCGTTTGCTATCTTGCAACAACAATAGCAACAATTTTGTATATGCCTCGAATGATGGATCAAATGCAAAAACACCCCATTTTTATTTTGGTGCCGTTTTTAGCTCTTATGAGCATTTTTGCGGTGCCTTGGCAAGTACGCAAGAGAAATGACGGCTGGGCCTTTATTTTGTCCAGCATTAGCATAGCTCTGCTGGTGGGCGTTTTTGGATTGGGCATGTACCCTTATTTGGTCTATTCTACAGTTGAACCAGCTGCGCACAGTTTGACGATCTATAACGCCGCTTCGACCCACGCAAGTTTGATCAATTTGCTTGTTGTCGTTGCGATTGGGGTTCCTCTCGTTTTAGCCTACGGTTTTTGGATCTATCGCATTTTCCGAGGAAAAGTGCGATTGGATCCTTCAAGCTATTAAGTCTCTTTTTTATGAGGAGGAGAGTCCTTCCGCATAACAACCTTTCCACTTTCTGATTTCAAAATAATGAGCTTTTAGCTTGAAGAAAGGGATTTGTATATGCCTATCGCCTACCGAAACATTAAGGTGGCCGTGAGTTTTGATTCCATGCGTCTTAAAATTGGGGCCGTAATAGCGTTTAAGATAGTCGTCCGGCTTTTTAAGTAGCGGAAGGGACGTTTTTTGTGGACCGAATCGAAAGAGTTCAAATCCGTTTTCGATGTCTTTAGCAGAAAAATATTCCTTCGGCCAGCGATTTCGGCTGATCAATTTATCGTAAGTATAAGAGCCGTCGGACATCTTATTCCAAATGAAGATATCAATTGCGCCTGTTGTTTGAGGAGAAGGGGTCTCTTTGTATTTTTCTTGGATCATTGCAGCAGAAAACTGCATTTTGTAGGTGCTGTCAAACCGGAGGTTGGTGATTTCGATTCCAGCGTCTTGCAGCCTATCGAATAACTGGCGCAGTCGCTCTTCATTTTCTTTAAAAACGACAAAATCGCAATCGTCGTCCCAAGGAATAATGCCTCCATGGCGGACTGCTCCTAAAGCCGTTCCCGAGCACATGTAAAAAAGAGGCATGCCTGAATCAGAAACGAACCCATTATCTAGACAAACTTGATTAAAGGTAGCTGCCAGATCGTAGCACTGCTGAATTTGTAAATGGTTTGTTTGTTCTACATGCTCATCGGTTGCTTGCATCACAGGATGAGGGATGGCCTGTCCTATTCCTCTCACTGCGGCGCCGATAAGTGTGAGCGGCAAGGTAAAGACGCCCAATGCCACAGCTTGAACAAGGCGAAAAGGATGAAGATGAAGCTCTTCGGAGGGAGTTTTTACTTGTGCATGCGTAAGAATCGTTGAAGCGGGGAAGAGAAAGGCGTTGCCAGCTGATTCCCAGTCATTCAACACGTAATTTTCTTGCGGAGGCGTGGATTCTGTTAAAAAAGAAAGGGCTGCATCGATCATAAATAGTTTTTCCTTTATTAAATTGTTTTTTCTACTGGCGTTTTTGCGATATAGAACTGTGGGCCCTCATAACGGAAAATCGCTGTGTTAGCTCCCTGCTCATCAAGCTGCCAATCTACAAACCTTTTGACTGAATAGGTCATGCATCGTTCTTCATCAAATATGTCCGTCCACTTGGAATAGAGTTTATCAAAGTAGGTAAGCCCTTCTTTGTTATCAATTTGATTCTCGTTCCGTTTAGGAGCAGTGCCATGTCTCGCTCCCAATGCGATAAGCAAGAGGGCGCTGAAAATAGTATTGATTTTTCTGGCAAGGTAGAGGATTGGACTGATGGCATGGCCAAGCACAGGCGTGGCTAGCATAAGGTCAGTGACCTGCTGAATGAGCCGTCCTAAAAAACTGAGGGCGGGTCCTGCATAAGGGATTGCATCATTGATGCATTCCCCTAAAGCGCTAAGGGTTGGAGTTGTGATAACAGGAGGCGTTATTCCTGCTGTCCGTATGATGTCTGTAGTATAAGTAGCGCAATTTTGGTGGGCGCGGTTAAACCGTAAATGCGTTTGGCTGTACGTTGTTATCCTTTCTAAAGCATTTTGAAATTCCTCTTCTCCTATAAGGAACGTTGTGATCCTTCGTTCCTCAAACTTAGTGAACTCGTCATAGTCTAAAGAGGAAATCGTAGCCGCATAATTGCCAGCGGTTTTTTGCTGAGAGAAAGGGATTTCTGTATTGGGGGTTTCGAGCCCTAGAGAATAGACATGGCCATTTTGATTGATGATCCTAAGTCCTACGTGAGAGAGTTTAGGAAGTATAAAGTTATTGGAAGTAAAGGTCTGAAGAACGCAAGGGGTTTCTTTCGTTACACCCTAAGCTCTCATTTCATTTTCGGTGAGTTGATAGACAGGATGAACAGTGCCGTAACGGCTAGAAGTGCATAAGCCCGAATCCCCGGTTTCAGGGTTGTAGTAATAGTTCCATACTCTATCGGGAGCCTTTTTGCTGACGATTTCTTTATTTGCTTCATCGTATTCGAGTTCTTCTTTCAATTCGTCCCAGCGAACCCATTGGCCCTCTTTCCAAAGACAGGGCTCTCCGTCATATTCATCGAAACGGATCACTTCGAGCATTTCGGCGGGAGCTGTATGTTCGTCTTGTTTGT
>DAINNB010000111.1:0-5687 GCA_036736085.1 Chlamydiales bacterium | reverse complement strand
ACCCTTCAGTGTTTATCAACTAGTCCAAAATCAAAGAAAACAAAGAAAAACCCCGCCTATCTGCTCCAACTGAAACCCCTCATCCCCCCACTCCACCTGTCCCGCCAAAGCCAACCGAATCCCCGCTCTTATTGAGTAAGCGGCTATACCCTCTACAACGCTCGGAAAGATGGATAGAAGCGGATGGACTTTCATTGAATGAGATTATCCTTTTGTATTACGGAATCGATCCCGAAGGCATTTATCAATCGCATTTGCCAGGAGAACCGATTGAGGAACAAGCAAAAGAATTCATTGAATACCTAAATCGCTACTTTTACGGTGACCGCCAATTATTGATCAGTCAGATCGATGAGAAGAAAATTGTCGATCTGATTCGTCGTTCCATTCATGTTGGCAACCTGAAAATATCCAATCAGGGAATCTTCTCCAGTACTGAAATCGTCACATGGATGCAATCAAAAAATCTGCCATTTCCCATTCCAGAACCAGGAAATCGAAAAGCCTCTCCACCTGGATCGGAAGACAATCTTAAACAGGCTATTCTTGCCTACGATATGGAACGGCTGCGCCCTCAACAGCAAGGAAAGCTCCTTTGTCGTATTGTCGCCTCCAGTCTTTGGAAATCTGATAAATCGCTTAAGCTGCCAAATATCCTGAAACACCCTCGTTTCAAGAAAGCAGTCTTGCTGGCGCAAGAAATCATGAACAAAACCGATTCAATCGAGCCCAAAACTCTCGAAGATTGGGTTCGTGATATAAATCCGAATTACAATCCAAAAAAATAACTTTTCTCGTATTTCGATTCCCTTCTAAAAATATTTATCGCCCGTCAAAGGTGCTATTTTTTCCTTTTGACGGAGCAAAACCTTATCCGGTCATCGCCTCAATTAAGCAGCACATTCCCTCATCAGCATATTTTCTCGAGAGAAAATCCCCCCGTTGCCAAGAGGAGATAGTTCGATTGGCCACCTCTTTCCCCTCCCGCCATTAAATGCCAACTTAAGGCCATTCATTACAAAACAACTCAATAGGAGGTTCGTGATGAAGAAAATGATTCCGCTGACGAAGTGGCCACAATTTCATACATGGCCATCTGCCGCGGCTCTTAGGTACTACGTTTTTAACGGCGAATTAAATGGCTTCGACAAAGTTTTCAAACGGGTCGGAAGAAGAATTTTGATCGACGAAGAGGCGTTCTTCGTATGGGTCGAAGAAAGAAACCAAAACAAATAAAAAAAGAGCATCGGACGAAATGACGCGCCCGATGCTCCTATACGTAATAGGTTACACAATGAACATACCATCCAACGAAAAAAATGGGAATAATTCCCGCAAAAATGCGCTCTTGCTCAGAGTAAAAACAAAACTCCCTAGGCCGATCAAAAATAAGCTCAAACGATTAGGCGCTATCTGGCTGGAGGTCTACCAAGGATATGCAATTCCTATTGAGCAAAAGAGCCCAACTCTCACTTTGATTGAACCCTGGAAATCGGAGATAGAGACTTCAGAAATACTCATCGATGGCGGGCTTTTTACTTCTGCCGGGAAAATGCGGAATAATCAGGAGCTGAAAATCTCGATATTGCAAGAGAAAATCTATCAAGAATCGACTCAGCTCATGTGTGATATCCGCGCTTACGACGGGTCTCTTTCTGAAACCGATTTTGATACAAAACCAACCCATAAAGGCAAAACCTCCACACAAATCCAGATTGAAATGGGGTTTTATGAGAGAAGGCAGGCAATTTTGTCCTGCCGTAAGGAATTAGAGCTTTTGTCCGCCCTAGACTCCTCTACAATCCAGGGGGACAACCCGTTTATTCTCGATGAAAATGGGCTTTGGCATTTAGATGAAGGGGGCAAAACTTGGATCTCCTCCTCGATTCACATCACAGCCCGCATCCGCGATGAAAATGGATTGAATCATGGCAAGCTCATCGAATTTGATGATGCCGACGGAATCCATCATATTTGGCCTATGCCGATGGAAATGCTGGCGGGAGATTGCACTGAATTCAGAAGCACCCTTATGAATGCCGGGCTCGAAATTTCCACATTTTCTCGAACGCGTGGGTGGCTTGCCGATTATGTGCAACGCTCCTCCCCGACAACAACCGCCCGCTGCGTAGCTCGCACTGGATGGCATAAGCAAGGTTTTGTTCTCCCTGATATGAATATCGGAAATCTGGGGCAAGAAAGGATCTTAATTCAGGGAAAAACCTGCAATTTCCGCGGTTATGCTACTTCCGGCACATTGATCGACTGGCAGCAAAACGTCGCAGATCTATGTGTTGGCAATTCCAGATTGATCTTTGCTGTCAGCGCGGGTTTTGCCGGTCCTCTTCTACATCTCATTGACTTAGAAGGGGGTGGATTTCATTTCTATTCTCGTAGCAGCTCAGGGAAAACAACAGCTTTACGAGCCGCAGCATCTGTTTTTGGCTCCAAAGCCTTTATGAGAAAATGGAAAGCCACGATCAATGGCCTAGAAACCATTGCCTTCCAACACAATGATACGCTCCTTTGTCTTGACGAAATGGGAGAAATGAGCGCCTATGAAGTCGGTGAGGCCGCATACATGCTCTCAAATGGCTCTGGCAAAAATAGAGCCCGTGCGGATGGCAGTTTGAGAGAGCCCTTGACATGGAGAATACTGTTTCTTTCGAGTGGAGAAATCGGCTTGTCAACACACATGGAACAAGCCGGCAAAAAATCCAAAGCCGGCCAAGAAATACGTCTTGCTGAAATCCCTGCTGATACTGGTAAGTTTGGGCTATTTGAAGAATTGCATGGGCTGCCTAACGGCTCTTCCTTTTCAGAGCTCCTCACCAAAAACGCCAGTCAATACTACGGTATAGCGGGACGGGAATTTCTCAAGATGATCACACAGGATGTCGAAGCTTCCAAAACATTGATCAAGGAAGCTATGGATGCCTTTCTTCTGGATGCCGTTCCTCTTGGCGCAAGCGGCCAAATCCACCGTGTAGCCACCCGCTTTGCAATCGTTGCTGCAGCAGGAGAGCTCTCAATTCGGTTTAATGTCACACGAAAGCTTGGAAAAGACAACATGGCTGAAATTGGCTGGGATCAGGGTTCAGCGCACTGGGCAGCCCTTCAATGCTTTAAAAATTGGACGGAAGCTTTTGGAGGGCCGGGAATTCAGGAAGTCTCTCAGCTTCTAACCGACATACGGTACTTTCTAGAGCAGCATGGGGAGTCGCGTTTTACTGATTGGCATGCAAATGATCCGGATTCCACTCAAACAGGATCAAAAACGCATAACCGAGCTGGCTTTCGTCGACACACTCCCGAGGGCACTGAATTCTACATTTTTCCGGAAACCTTTAAAAAAGATATTTGCAAGGGGCACGAGGAAAAGTTCGTAAAACAAACACTTTATGACTATAGCCTGCTCAAAAAAGACGCACAGGGCAAATTCACCTGTTCGGCCAAGCCGGCATCCATCCCCAAGTCCATGCGTTTTTACGTTCTAATCATGAATGAAGAAGGGGAAGGGGTTTGAACCTTCCCTGCGCCTTCCTCTTAGGTGTGCACTCAGTGATGGTGTGCAATAATATTTTAACCTATTAATCGTCAGCAATCTACATCTAATATCCTTAGGTCTTTTTCCGTGTATAGGCGGTGTATTTTAAACACCCTCTTATAGAGCTATAAATGAGGAAGCAATTGCTGCCCATTTTATGTAGGATCTTATGATTCATTTGTTTTTAATTTCTATTTGAGATTAAACTTTTAATTCACTGAAGCTCAATCGACAACAAATCTTTCTTTGACATCGACTGGAAGGAATAAATCAGATATAATACCCAATCGTAAGGATAAGGAAAATTAAGATGATCTCACCAACTGTTGTCGCCAGTTTTTCTTTGATTGCAGGCAATTATCAAAACGCGGACTCTCTATTCGAAGTCCACAAGGAAACAGCGGAAATTGCCAATCACCCCATAACTGCGAGATTACTGGAGCAATTAAACGGCGTTGAAATTCAGGGTGCTATTCTCATAGCTGTCGGAGATAACATCATCTATCATCGATTTGGAGGAGATCTTTCTCTAATGGACAAAGAGCCCATAGATAGGAACACGCGCTTTGCAATTGGATCTGTCTCTAAACAATTTACTGCAGCAGCTCTTCTTCAGCAGCTCTATCGACAAGGCGGCATGCAAAATGTTAAAATAGCATTGAAACAACCCATCAGCACCTATCTTCTCCCTTCTCATTCGATCTGGGGAGAACATTATCCCAATTGGGCAGATCATGTCACTCTACACCATCTTTTAACCCATTCATCGGGACTAAAAGATTTCACAAGTGATCCGGCATTTGAAAACCAGAAATTCAACCAAACCCCACACTCACCGACGGAATATCTAGCGATTGTTAGAGATCAGGAGCTATCCTTCGAGCCAGGATCAGATACGCTTTATTCCAATACAAATTATCTCTTGCTCGCTGAAATTTTGCATTCGTTATGTGACTCTGATCTTTCCTCTTATTTGAACGGCTTATGCAATGAAATCGGGATGTCCAATACTTGGGCTCCTCTGAGTGGATCCTTAGATGAGCTAAGATCCTTAGACGATCAACTAGCTGGGGTGGTGGACAGCGGCGGTCGCCCTACGCTGGATAACTTTAGTTGCGCAAGGGGTTGTGGTTCCTTGATCAGCACCCCTCAAGATCTTCTGAAATGGAATTTGGCCCTTCATAAATACAAAACAATTGTTCCCGATGAAATCTACCAGATTATGACTACTAGTTATATCAATGAAGAAGGCTATGGGATCGGCGTTGAGTCCACTTCTAGAGGGACAACAATCCTAGGTCACCAAGGATATCTGAATGGTTTTGAATCATGCCTTCTTTATGAACCAGATAGCGAAATGAGCATAATTGTTCTAAGTAATTCTTATAAACATCACGAACAAATTCTCGAGGTGGTATTTCGTGAATTGGATGCGCCTTGTTCTTAATTTCCTCCAAAATTTATTTTTAAATAAAAATCCCATTGACCTTCACGTATACGTCATTCCTTAGAATAAGAGCATCCTTTAAAATCAAAGTAAGCGGGAAATAAACCCATCTTTTCTCGTCTAAAGACATCTGACACTCTATACTGGTACATGTTGAGTAGGGAAAACGCTCCCTCAATTATCCATAAAAGGGCGACTTTCCTAATGATTTCGATAAAAAGGGAAAAATGGGCAAATGGTGGCACTATTGGAGAAACAAAGGGCATCAAGCCAAGAGTAGAGTCGAGTACTTCCGATGTCTTGATTGCTCCTCGTTATATGACAAGAGAAAATACCCCTTTGAAGAAGGTGAAGATGCTTGGTTTCACGGCTGGCATCTGAATCTATTTGGCTCACATGCTTTAGCCTCACTCGCGCATCAGGGAAAAGAATCTCGCTATCCAATCCAAGTTGTTTCGACTAACTGCAATTATGGCGGTCAGCGCCATTGGTTTTTATGCCCGCTCCCCTCCTGCAACCGACGTAGCAAAAAACTGTATCTTTGCTCCGGCGGTCTTTTTCTTTGCAGGAAATGCCTAAATCTCGCCTACACGACTCAAAATCGATCAGAACCCGATCGAATCATAGACAAAAAATGGAATTTGATTCGAAAGTATGGAGGAGATTCGGAATGGACCATTCAAAAGCCAAAAG
>DAINNB010000110.1:0-5693 GCA_036736085.1 Chlamydiales bacterium | reverse complement strand
AATTGACATCTGATTATCTTCTTTTAGTTTCGCAGCCCCAGCTCCAACGCAACTACCTTCTTTTGAAGGAAATCAAAAAATTGTCATGAAAAACACGATTATCACTCAAGTGAACGGCACCACGCTATCGATGTTGGATGTAAAAAAAAAGCTGGACGTAGCCTTTCATCACTCATATCCCCAATTGATCGACTCTACGGCTGCGCGATTCCAATTTTACCAAAATAGCTGGCGGCATGCTTGTTTAGAGCTCATCGACCATGAACTGATGCTAGCCGATGCCGAGGATAGAGAGATCAAGGTCACAGACGGAGAAGTTCGAGAAGAACTGGAAAACCGCTTTGGCCCTAATGTGATGGTCACCTTAGATAAAATCGATATTTCTTATGACGAAGCTTGGAAGATGATCAGAAACGAGATGACTGTGCAGCGCATGATGTGGTACTTTATCCATGCCAAAGCCCTTCAAAGCGTTACACCTCAAGACATACGGCAAGAATACCGCCGATATCTTAAAGAAAATCCCCCTTATCAAGAATGGACGTACAGAGTTGTCTCCGTTCGAGCTAACGAACCCAACCAAATAGATGAGCTCGTTGCAAAAATCTACGGGACTCTGCAAGAAAGCTCGCAAAGTCCTGAAGCGCTCGAAACTCAATTAAAAGAATTGGCTGAAGCCTACAAGGATTCTTCCGTGGCTATTTCTCCAGAATACACGGCCAATCATTTAAAACTTTCTGAAGCGCATAGATCAGCCCTATCCGAATTAGAGGAAAGGCAATACGGCAAACCAATCACACAATTTAGCCGAGCCGAAAACAAGACCATTGCCCGTATTTTCTACCTCAGTAAGAAAAAAGACTTTCCAGCCCCCTCTTTTGAAGACCTTTCGCCAAAACTCAAAGGGGAACTGACGCAAAAGGCGATTACTGCAGAAAGCGACCGATACGTAATGAAGTTGAGAAAACATTATGGGTATGATGCAAGTCATCTGCAAGAATCTTTGCCGGACACTTTAACTCCCTTTTCTCTCCGATGACGGTAGCCCAGCTCTCTCATTTACTCCCCTTTTTAGAAAGCATCGGAGTTAAACCCAAAAAAAGCTTATCGCAAAATTTTCTCATCGATCCCAACATTGTCCGCAAAACGGTTACGCTGGCTGACATTCAGCCAGGCGACCAGGTGATAGAAATCGGCCCAGGGCCCGGAGCCTTAACAGCCGAGCTATTAGAAAAAGGGGCTTTCGTCACCGCCATCGAAAAGGACACTCTCTTCGCTAAAGAGCTAGAGCGTTTTCAAAATGGAAAATTAACCGTAATAGAAGCTGATATTTTGACCTTTGATTGGACCCTTTTGGGGAAAGGTCCTTGGAAAGTTATTGGGAACCTCCCCTATAGCATCACGACGCCGATCTTAGAGCGGATCTGCGCTGGATCGTTTATCTCTTTTACATTCATGGTGCAAAAGGAACTAGCAGATCGCCTCATTGCAAAACCGGGGTCTAAACAATGCGGCTCGATTTCTGTTTTTGTTCAATCCCACGGAGAGATCAAAGGCTCGTTCCTTGTGTCACGCTCTTGTTTCTATCCGAGCCCTAGCGTGGATTCTACTGTCCTCTCCTTAGCCTTTTATGAAAAAAAAGAACCCAAAGAATTTTTCACACTTGTGCGCAGAGCTTTTCAGCAAAGACGCAAAATGATCACCTCTTCTCTAAAAAGCCTTTTTCCTCAAGAACAAATCAGACAGGCTCTCGAAGCAGCCAAAGCCTCTTTGACAGCAAGACCTGAAGCTCTCAGCCTGGAACAGTGGCGAATGCTATTTCAAGAAATGCAAAAAATAAGACACCCAGCGGCTTATTCTCGTTAGCCACGTTCCTTTCAGTTCTTCTTTAGCCAACAAAGACGTCTTCAACACTATTTGGCCGGCTTGATCAATCACTTGCAACTCTCCTACAACCTGTCCTTTACGGATAGGAAATTCCAGCTCAGCCCAGTGTATAAACGCGCGGCAGTGAGGTTCTTCCGAAGGGAAATAAGAAAGATTAGCCGGCTTAGATAAATAGGCAACTAAGGAAGCCTCGGCCCCCTCAATTTCGTGAGAAAAAAGCTGATGGGGAGGCACCAGCTCGCGATGGACGCGCTGCTCTTGAAAAGCTGCTTCAAACAGCCGTTTTGCGTCATCATAACGAGACACCTTAGAGCAGCCAAGAACAACTGCAATCAAAGTACGCCCTTGATGATGGGCCGCTGCCGTAAGCGTCGCCATCGACTGCGAATGATAGCCCGTCTTTCCCCCGATAGTTTTGGGATAATGATGTTTTCCTGGCTTCATGAGCTGATTAAATGTAACGATCTCCGCCTTAGGACTTTTATTGCTTTTAGGACGAAAATAAGAAATTTTCGAGATCAACTCCCGAAATGTAGGGATAGTAAGCCCCCTTTTCATCATTAAAGCTAAATCATATGCCGTCGTCACATGCTCTGGATGGTGAAGACCATGGGGGTTTCGATATAAAGTTTTCTGACATCCCAAACTACTCAAATAGCCGTTCATCTCATTCATGAACGCTGGGATAGATCCCGATAAAGTTTCCGCAATCGCATTGGCTGCATCATTACCTGATACCATCATCATCCCATGAAGCAATGCCTCCAAGGACAAAATCTCCCCTTTGCGAAGGCCCATCATCGTCCCATCTGTTTCGAGCCAATGAGGAGGGCAGCTTCCGAGTGAAGAATGCTTCATCCGCAAAGCCTCTTCCGACACGAAAACACTTTGGCTAATGTCCGCCCCTTTTCCATCCAAAGCGAATAAAGCGGTCCCGATCTTTGTCGTACTTGCCGGATAAGCAGGCAGATACGCTTGCTTTTCGAATAAAATAGCGCCAGTGTCGGCATTCATTAAAATCGCAGAGCGGGCCGATACCTCAACTTGCAATTGTCCGCCGTAAAGAAAAGAAAAACCCGACACCGCTAAACTTAAGAAAAAACGCATAAAGGCTCCGACCTATATGGCCTCCAAAAGGTTACACTATAGATGAGCCGGCACAACAAAACAAGTACTTGACAGATCTTCAAAAACCACATAGAATGAGGCTACGGTGTGTTGGCGGAGGTTATATGCTCGATCCTATACAAATAGAACAAACTTACAAAGAGTTTGTCGACAATTTGCCCAACTGGGCCCATGATGGAGTGGTGCATATTGACTTGCACACGCTACACGAGCTAGGTCTTTTAGCCTCTATGCAAAACGATCTTTCTGATCCGGATGATCTAACGCAATATTTCCACGTGATCGAATCAGTAGAAAAAGTGACATTGTTCAACGAGCAGTTCATTGTTTGGATTATTCCGAAAATGGATGAAGAGATCCCGATGACTTATGTATTGATCGCCCTTAATTATCCTGAAGAGGCCCATTTAGAGATCGTATTTACAACAGCCGGCGTCTACAATACGCCTCGCTACGTCCTTAGAGTTCTGCAGCATTATTTACTCGATATGCTAGAAACTGAGGCCACGCTCACTTCGATAGAAAAAAATCAGTGAAGGTTTTTCGTTAAGACTAAAACGTTATTCGTGCCTTGCCTTTGATAGGTAATGTTGTCCATGTACTTTTTCATGAACAAAATGCCGAGCCCTCCCTCCTCAATTTCTTCCAAAGGAGTCGAGGGGTCGATGGCCTCTCTTTTTTCTTCCAAAGGATTAAAAGGGGGGCCTTCATCTTTTAATGTAATCGTAATGCTCTGTCCAGACACAGAGCTGATTTGCACATCTATATCTCCCGGTTTATCATGGTATGCATGATGAATGATGTTGACCAAAGCTTCTTCCATCGCAAGCTCTAATTTGCGAACCATTGATTCATCAAACCCCGCTTCCTTAAATGCGCCACGAATCCAGCTAAGCATGGGGTGGAGAAGATCTAGCTGAGCGTAAAAAATTTTATGTTTGTCCAAAAGAACACACTTGTCATCTATACTGCGAAGAAATCACATCGACGATTTTTTGCGCAAGCCGAGAATATAAAAGGCGCATCGAGGCATCTAAGGCCGCCTCATACGGCTCAAGCTGTCCTAAAGAAAACGGAAGCACCGCTTGAGAAACCCCTTGAGGATCGACAAACATCAAATCTTGATAAGAATCGCCATCCACGTAATCAAAATCAGCATCGGCCTCAAGAACATAAGGGCCGAACACAGCCTCACCGCCCCTAAAAAGGGTGGCCTCAACCGATATGATCTTCCTTGCCTCGCAAGCAAACATGTTCTTTTTCGTCTTCCCATTGACCTTCTGGCGGTCTTTTCGAAATCCTACAATTTCCTTTCCTTCCTGTAGAATCGAAATCTCCAACCGGTATTCGCCACCGGAAAATCGGACATCAGCTACGCCGGAAGAGGCCAAGGCGCGGACTACTTCGTTCGTAAAGAGCCCGTCTTCATCTCCCTTAATAAAAGGAACTGTAATAGAAGGATGGGAAACCGCAAAAGAATCTGGCTGCCAACGATAACCGCAGCCAGTCAAAAAAAACAAAAGCCCAGCATAAAGGGCAAAATTAGACATTCCCATTCGGCTGCAGCCGCTCTAATTTCTCTTGAGCCTGTTTAGCTGCCTCAGTATCGGGATATTTCGAAACAACTTTGTTATAATAAATGATACACGCCGGAATCTTTTTTACTTTCTCATAGTAGCGGCCCGTCTCTAATAAGTTGTTCGCATATAGCTGCTGCATATCGGTAAGAGCTTTTTCAGCAGCTTCCAATCGAGGTTCTCGAGGAAAGGCCAACTGAAACTTACGAAAGTTCATTTCAGCTAAATCAAGCAAATCAAGGTCTAAATGCTCCGTTTTGCACTGCTGCAAATAAGTTTGGTTAATTTCCAAATAAGCTTGAACTGCCAAATCATGTTTAGGGAATCTGCGGATCAGCGTCTGAAAGGTATCGATGCTGTCTTTAAAATCTTCCAAAACTACTTGCAGCTTCCCCTTGCCCCACAAAGACTGAGCCGCGATCTCTTCATGAGGCACTGTCGTGATCACCTCGTCATAAAGAGCAATCGCCCCCTCTTCAGAAGGAGCCCATCTAGGCAGTTTATGGGACTCGAACAATCGCATTTTCAATCCATTGCGAAACATCTCCGCCATCGTGAACTTGTAATGGATCACCTCTTCAAAATGTTTAATATTCCCCGGCTGGTTCAAGTACTTGCTAAAAGCCACATTAGCCAGTTCATATTCTCCCATCTTAAAATACGTCTCGCCGCATTGATAAGCCGCCTCATGAGCAAACGGACTATCAGGGTAATAACGGGCAATCGCTTCCGCATAATCAATCACCGACCAAAAATCTTCCAGATCAATCGCCTTTTGAAGCCCAGAATGCAAATCCATCATCGGAGGCGGCTGCACAGCCCAAGATAAATCTATCGGCTCTTGTGCATGTCCCAATGGCATGAAGGCAAATAAGCTCATCCAAAACACACCTTGCAAAGCAAAAATTTTAAATTTCCGCCGCTGATTCAATAAAAAAACAGACCCCTTCATGACATCATCCACAATTATAACTACTGAAACGAGGATACGGAGAAAAATGATTTAGAACAAGAATCTCGAAGACAGGACTCCGTCCCGTACCCTGCCAAAGGACTGACGTCCTCTGGACTCCTCTTTGTTTTTATAAAAAATAAAATAGG
>DAINNB010000109.1:0-5796 GCA_036736085.1 Chlamydiales bacterium | reverse complement strand
TTTGATCATCCACCCCTTTATGGACGCTAATGTGAGATTGGCAAGAGCGGTCATTCATCTTTTTTTGTATGAACTAGGGAAAATTTCTTCTCCGAGATTTTATTTAAGCGCTTACTTTAAAAGACGGCGGCTTGAATATTTTGAAAAGCTGTATCTCATCTCAGTCGCCAAAGACTGGGAAGGATGGATCTGCTTTTTTCTTCAAGGAGTGGTAGAAGAGGGGGAAAAAATTATCCGCCAGTGCCGCCGGTGCCGCTCTTTTTCATCTTCTTCTTGATCGATGTGGAGCAGCGCGCAGATTTTGTTGTTTTTTTAGCAGCCGTTTTTTTCTTTACCGTCTTTTTTGCCTTCGCCATGAAGATCCTCTCTTGTTGACCTCTCTTTGAGCAAATAACACGTTTCATGAAAATCGGCCATTTTTTTTCTTGCGCTACCTTATTAGGATAGACAATAATGAATGTATTATGAGTAAAGATATCCGTTGGATTCAACGTTTTGAAAACCTAACCAAAGCCATTGGACGTTTGCATGAAGCTTTGCATGGAATTGCTCATGATCCCAACAACCATTTATATCAAATCGCTTTAATAGGCGCGTTTCAGTTCACATTTGAACTTTCTTGGAAAACCATTAAAGACTATTTAGCGTATAATGGAATTGAAGCCAGTATGCCTCGCGAAGTGATTAAACAAGCTTTTCATCATCAGGTCATTCAAGACGGGCAAATTTGGATGGATATGCTTGAGGACCGAAATTTAATGGCGCACGTCTACCAAGAACAAGCTGCCATAGCGGCAGGGAAAAGCATTAGAGAACGCTATGCTCCGGCCATTGAGAAAATTTACAATGATTTACTCAAAAAGCAAAAAATTTGATGTTTGGACTTCCAACTACTGTCATAGAACTGCTTCAAAACTATTTTTCTGACCACCCCCAAATCATAAAAGTATATGTCTATGGCTCTAGAGCAATGGGGCGTGAATTGCCAGGATCAGATATAGATCTCGCCGTTATTACAAACAGCGAATCAGACATTTCCGGCCGAATCGAAGCTGATCTTGAAGAACTGCCAACGCCTTATTTATTCGATGTCATTGATTATCAACGCATTACAAACAACTCGCTAAGAGAACACATCGACAGAGTTGGCAAACTTCTTTTTTCTCATGATTCAAATTAATGCGCTCTCAAAGACTTGGCGATCGACATCTTGGCGACTTTAATACCGGCCAGGAATGAAGCGAAGATGGCTGCGATACTACTGAGGAGCAGAGAAAAGGAAACCATCGACCAGGTAAAGGAGAACGTCACAAGAAATTGCCGCGTTTGTCCAGGGCCGGGCGGCATCAAAAGCCCTTTATTGATAAAGAGCATGAGGAGAGAATAAGCGGTCCCCATCCCAAGCAAACTGCCGAAAATAGCTAATAAAAAACCTTCCGTCATGATGAGCCTCATCACTTGGAAAACTGATTCCCCGTTAGCTCTTAAATTGCCGATCTCTTGCTTCCTTTCTAAAATCGAGGCGGATAAACTATTGAAAATGCCCAGAAGAACGATGGATAAAATGATGATCTGCACGACATTGAACTGCGCTTTAAGCCAATCTACAGAATGCTGGTAGTTGATTTTGTCTAGCACATGAAAAGGCGTGGCTTCGAGGTCTGGAAAATAAGTTTCGATTTGGCTTTCCACAAAATCCCAATCGGAAAGATGTTTCAGTCCAAGAGCGATCGATTCGATCCGAGATGTTTTGAGCAAGTGTTGGGCCGCTGGAAGCTGGATGCGGAACACACGGCTGTCAAAATGGACGGAGCCTGTATAAAATATCCCCGTGACCACAAATTTATCCTTGTTGATCACCCCTTTGGTCGAGGTTGCGATGACGGTGATCTCATCTCCAGGAGAAGCTCTAAGCGCGCGGGCTAATCCATGCCCTAAAAGGATCCCATTTCGCTCAGTCGTTAAAGCACTCCCCTCTTCAATATTGAGAGAATGAAAAAATTTGGCTTCCCTTTCCGCTTCCACGCCTTGTCCAGAGCTGCTAACTGTCACGCTCCCATGTTTTAAAAGAGCAGAAAAACCAACTCTTGGAAACACATCATTGACCCCGTCGATCCCATAAAGAAAATCCTCAAGCGGTTTTCCGTGGCTTATCCAATGTTTCGTCGGTTCTTCAAACACATTTCCTCGATACGCTTTTGTATGGATCTGCCCATAGCCATAATTGGCATGAATCGTCGTGTCGCGAAGTTCTTCCAACACGCCATGAATAAATCCATCAAAAGAAAAAAGAGCCCCCGTCCCCAACGCCACGGTACACAAAATAGCCACGGTTCTTCTGAAATTACGAAAAAGATTTTTTATGCTAAGGCTCAGCCACATGTTGTACCGTCTTGAATATGAATATTTTGCTGAGAAAATGATTGCACCATTGCATCATGGGTCGTCAAAATGACAGATGTCTTTTCCGTTTCAACTAACCTCGCAAGCAACTCCATGACCTCAAATCCGGTCTTTTGGTCCAAGCTCGCTGTCGGCTCATCACCAATAATGACGCAAGGTTTCTTCGCAATCGCTCTAGCTATCGCGACCCTCTGCTTTTGTCCGCCGCTCAGCTCTGATGGTTTTTTCTTCCGATGTTCCCAAAGCCCCACCGACTCCAAAGAACCCTCTACCCTCTCTTTGATCTCCCCCTTCGAAAGCCCTTGTCTAACTAAAAAATACCTCACGTTCTCTTCCGCGCTCAATACTGGGATCAAATGAAATTGCTGAAAAATAAACCCAATCTCAAGCTTCCTCACCAGATTTTTCCTCTTCTCCCCCATCCACTTCATATCCTCGCCCCGAAAAAGGACCCTCCCCTCTTGCACAGGCTCGATCAACCCCAAAATATTGAGCAGCGTCGATTTCCCCGACCCCGACGGTCCAGAAATCGTCACCAACGAAGAAGCCGGTATCGCCACGTTCACCCCACGCAAAGCCTCTACCCGCTGATTCCCCAAAGTATAAGAAAAAACTAAATCCTCAACCTGATATAAAAAACATTTATTGTCTTTCAAAACAATTCCTTATAGTAATGAGAAACAATTCTAATGACACTTTTATTATACATCAACAAGATATGCGGCTAGCGATTCCTGAATCGGCCCTTGGCCGATTCAGGAGTTTCAAACCATATATCTATAAATTCATATATCGCTTACTATCAATCGATTAAGATATTTATAGAGTTTTAAACAGAGAAAATTTAACATGAAATCTAAAAAACGCTGGGGATTTTAGATAATGGATCAAAAAAACGCGCTTCTTAAACGATTTTTTACCCCACCTAAACAGAGCTTTTTTCTCTTTGGCCCCCGGGGAACAGGTAAATCTACCTGGATGAAGACCCTCTTTCCGAACGCTTTTTACATCAATTTGCTCCTTTCAACCCTTCGGGAAAAATTCAGGGCTTATCCTGACGAACTGATCAAGGAAGTAGCTGCCCTATCTAAACCTGCTATCGTAATTATTGATGAAGTACAAAAGGTTCCCGATCTCTTAGCCGTCGTCCATACTCTTATAGAAGAAAAGCAAGACATTCAATTCATCTTAACAGGTTCTTCTGCGCGCAAATTAAAGCGAGGGGGGGCAGATTTATTAGGAGGGAGGGCCTTAATTAAACATTTAGATCCCTTTATGGCCTCTGAACTAGGAAATCTATTTACTCTAGAAAAAGCCTTAAGAATTGGAATGCTCCCTTTAGCTTGGAGCTCAGAAGAGCCAGAAGAGCTCCTTTCTACTTATGCGAGCGTTTACATTGACGAAGAAGTGCAAGCAGAAGCTCTCGTTCGCAATATCGGACAATTTGCTCGTTTTTTACATATCATGAGTTTTTCTCATGCGCAAGTAATTAACATGAATAATATAGCTAGAGAAAGTTCTGTAAAAAGACATACTGCGGATAATTTTATTTCCATATTAGAAGATCTACTTTTGTCTTCTAAAATCAATGTATTTACCCATCGGGCCCAAAGGGAACTCACCCAACATCCCAAATTTTATTTTTTTGATGCGGGCGTTTTTCGAGCTCTTCGCAAACTAGGTCCTGGAGATTCTCATCAGGAAATTGATGGGGCTGCTCTGGAAGGACTTGTTTTTCAGCATTTACAATCCTGGATTCACTATACAAAAGGACGCCACGACCTATATTTTTGGCGTACAAAGTCAGGTTTAGAAGTAGATTTTATTATTTATGGAGAATCCCATTTTTGGGCTATCGAAGTAAAAAATAGTCATGTTGTATCTCCTGAAGATGTTCGAGGCCTCCAACATTTTATTGAAGATTACCCTGAGGCCAAGCCTCTTTTGCTCTATCGTGGATCGACTAGGCTAGAATATAAAAATATTCTCTGCATTCCCGTAGGGCAGTTCTTAAAAGAAATTAAGCCAAATCAATCGTTTTCTTGAGAAGGTGACTTCTCAAAATTTTCATTCGGAGCGAGCCGTTGTATACCTCTCGTGACTCAAGTCAACAAATGATAAACGAATGTTGCGATAAATTAAGAGAGCGGATAGATAGAAAAAAAAAGGGGAAAAACTATGCTATTGCCGCAAGTTCGTTATTGGTTCTATCGTGTCTCTACGGTCCTTCGTTCCATGAAAACGTTGTACACATTGCCGCCGGAAAAGGTGAAATCTTTTGTCGATTCCTATGATGTTTATAACCATGATTGGAAAGACGAAGAAGAGTTAATTCAATCGTTCGGCCCTGATTATTATAAGGCAATGAAGCAGCAGGTCATTGATTATTACAGCGTCCTCAATCATCTTTGTGCGATTGGAGAAGTGGAAAAAATGTATATTCCCGCTGCCATGGACCTTTCCAAGTCATTTACTGAAAACCAAAAACTTTATGAACGAAAAATGTGCCGCGATCTCGGGATTGGCAAAGGATCAAAGGTTTTGGATATCGGTTGCGGCAGAGGACGGATTGCAAGCCATGTCGCCACTTTCACCAATGCCCATGTGACTGGGATGAATATAGATACCAACCAAATTGAAAGCGCCAACCAATATATATTAGGAAAAGGCCTCACTGACCGATGCCAATTTAGGATCGCCGACTTGAACGATTTGCCGCTCCCTTTCCCAGACAACTCTTTCGATGCCGTCTATGAAGTCGGAGTGATCACCTATTCAAAAGATCTAAAAAAACTCTTTCAAGAGATCCGAAGGATTTTGAAACCAGGAGGCAAGTTTGCCGCTCTCGATTGGATCCGACTGCCGAATTTCGACCCGTCGAATCCTCATCATGCCGATTTAATGAGACGGATTAAACCTCTCGTAGGCGCGATCGGAACTCCCTCAATGGAAGAATTCGCCGGAAGCTTAGAAGAAGCAGGATTTAACCTCCTCGCCAACGAAAACGCCAGCATCGATGGACTGCAAGCTCCGCTGATCGAAAACGCCGACCAGTTTTTTAGCCGCGTGACAAAAGGAGTCGAGCTGCTGGTCCGCTACAAGGTCTTGCCAGCCCATTTCAAAACTCTCTTCGATCGGATGACCAAAGATGGAGAGGCGTTCGTCGAAGCCGACCGACTAAGGCTAGTCACAAGCAGCCACTACGTCCTAGGCCAAAAAACCTAATTTTACACTTCCAAAAATAATGGGATTCTAAAGGGCGCCAGCCCTTTAGTGGGGTCCGGGGCAAAGCCCCGGCTTCAGAAATAAACACGCAGATAGCAAGAAAGACCAAGAAGGAAAAAGTCGATGCAGTGGCCACCTGAAAAATTATAAAAACCATGGTATTGAAAC
>DAINNB010000108.1:1243-5910 GCA_036736085.1 Chlamydiales bacterium | reverse complement strand
GAGCGACGGCTATACGATTTGCAAAGACCTCGCGCTCAAAAATCATTTTTTGAACATGGGAGTTTCAATGGGAAAAGAGGTCGCTGCCAAAATTAAAGAAAAATCGGGCGACGGAACAACGACAGGAATTGTCTTGCTTCGCGCTCTTGTGCAAGCGGGCTTGAAAAACATTGCCGCCGGCGCCAATCCTACAGCGATCAAAAGAGGCATGGACAAAGGACTGGAAAGCATACTCTCAGAGATCGACCGGATTGCTGTTTCCATTCAAAACAGCGTAGAGACGCGCAATATTGCGACTGTATCGGCCTCTGGAAATACCGAGATCGGCGAGATCATTTCCAAATGCTTTGAAAAAGTGGGCAAAACAGGCGTAGTTGCGATCGAAGAAGGCAAAGGGACCGAGACGACGATCGAGCTCGTCGAAGGGATGCAATTTGATAAGGGATATATCAGCGCCTATTTTTGCACGAACAATGAAAAGCTGACAGTAGAGATGAGCCATCCTGCGATCTTGATCACCGACAAAAAAATCGCTTCTGCGCAAGAGATCCTTCCCATTTTGCAGCAAGTCGCTGCGGCAGGGCAAGAGCTGCTCATCATCGCTGACGACTTGGAGGGCGACGCTCTATCTACTCTTGTTGTGAACAAGCTCCGCGGCTCGCTAAAAATTGCCGCTGTCAAAGCTCCCGGCTTCGGCGACAGCCGCAAAGCCATGCTTGAAGATCTCGCTATCTTAACTGGAGGCCAGCTCGTCACAGAAGAAAAAGGCCTCATCCTCCGAGAAGTCGGGGCCGAAGTGCTAGGCCATGCAGATCAACTCACGATCTCCAAAGACAAAACGACAATCGTCGGCGGCAAAGGTTCTGCCGAATCGATCAAAACTCGCATTGAGCAGCTCGAAGCACAAGCCGCGAAAGCCTCATCGAAGTACGATAAAGAAAAGCTCGAAGAGCGCAAAGCCAAGCTGCAAGGCGGCGTTGCCCTCATTCAGGTAGGAGCTCCCACTGAATCGGAAATGAAAAAGAAAAAGCAGATGTATGAAGACAGCCTCAACTCGACAAGAGCGGCTCTCGAAGAGGGCATTGTCCCCGGCGGCGGCATCGCTCTTCTCCAAGCCGGCAGATCGGCCCAGCTCTCCCTCTCTCAAGACGAGCTCATCGGCGCTAACATCCTCTGCAAGGCCTGCGAAGCCCCCTTCCGACAAATCGTCACAAACACAGGTCTAGACGCCTCCGTCGTTCTCGATGAGGTCCTCTCTCGCCAAAGCAAATCCTTCGGCTTCAACGCCCTCTCTGAAACCATCGAAGACCTCCTGCTCGCCGGCATCATCGACCCCGTAAAAGTCGTCAAAAGCTCGCTACGCCACGCAGTCTCCATGGCCGGCGTTGTTCTTCTATCAGAAGCGCTCATCGCGAACGCTGAAGAAAAAGAAGAATCAGTTTAGAAGGTTTTTATGTGTGGGGCTCTGCCCCACTCCCCGCCAAAGGACTACGTCCTCTGGACTCCTATTTGCTTTTATAAAAAAACAAAAAGGAGTCCAGAGGACGCAGTCCTTTGGTGGGGTTTGGGGCGAAGCCCCATCAAATGAGGAATACACAAAATTTATGGCTCGATTTGCTGTTATCTGCGCGGCCGGGATTGGCGATGCGCTGATTTTAGAGATAGCTTCGCATCACTTGCGCTTGCAAGGACATGAGGTGGTGACATTTAGCGATCATCTGTCTGGATTTGGGAAGTGGCTGCCAAAAGCTGTGTGTGAAAAACAACCTAAGCCGGAAGAGGTTGAAGGGAGGCTGAAAGAGTTTGATGCGATTCTTGTGCAGCATGACAACACGGAAAAGGCCCGATCTATTTTGAAGCTAAGACCTAAGAAAGAAGTGTATACGCTGTACACTAACTACCGAGAGTCGAAACATGGCCCGCTTTGGGCGGATTGTGATGTAGTATTTGATGAGAGCTTGACGATGGTAGCTAATGTGAAAAGGGCGCTGAAGGAGCTTTTTTTGATTGATGCGGGAGAAGGAGGGAATGGATTAGAAAAGCCTGAAGGAGTTGAGTATAGGAAATACGGAAAAAGGGTGATCATCCATCCGACAAGCACAGTGAGTTGGAAGAATTGGCCTAAGGCAAAATTTTTACGGGTGGCTGAGTGGTTAAGAGATCAGGGGTATGATCCTGCGATAGTAACATCGCCAGCCGAGAGAAAAGAGTGGAATAGCGCTGATTTGCCTCAGTTAGAAGATTTAGCTTCTTTCCTTTATGAATCAGGCGCATTTTTGGGTAATGACTCAGGACCTGGACATTTGGCTTCTTACTTTGGACTTCCCTATCTTATTATTGGTAGACAGGAACGACAGATGAAACTTTGGCGGCCCGGCTGGCATCCTGGAAACGTCGTCACCGCGCCTAGCTGGGTCCCCAACTGGAAAGGCTGGAGGGTCCGCGATGAAAAGTGGCAAATGTTTATCAGCCCAAGAAAAGTAATTAAGGAACTAAGAAAAAGCATTTTGAACAATTAACTTACAATTAAGTGAATTTTATAATAACATCAGGATATAAATGAGGTTATTATGAAAGATGTTCCCCACCACATGAAGAAGCTTAACCGTCAGGTTGTTCGATCGATCCATCACGAAGAGATGCAAGACGCCAAATTTGAAGACAAACTCCCCTCTCCTCCCAACTGGGAGCACCCCACTCATCAACTCAAAAAACAAGCGAAAGAAAAAGAGACGCAAGAGCGTTTAGCAAGAAAGCCCGTTCACAAAACGGAAGAAGAAAGAAACTGGGAGATGAAACACCGCACACCGGTCTTCGATCGCACCTCGCATCCCCGTCCAAAAGGAACCAAGGCGTCACATAAAAAAACGCCTAAGATTTAAACATCAATTCTTTTAAACCACGAAAAAGAAAAAGATCTGTTTACAGATCTTTTTTTATTAGAAGGAAAAATAGATAGTAATATACAGGTAAATTTAAAATATTCTTATTTCATTCCCGAAACCCACGATACGAATTTCATCATCATTTAAACTTTCGGACGGAATATTTTTTAATTTTTTATATATTTCCACAAAAAACTTACCTTCCTCAGTTTCTAATAATTCTCGAGCGCGACTAGATTCTCTAGCTTTTTGCATATACGTAACTATAAACTGAAGGGCTCTTAATTGATCAGGGGTAATCATTACATTTTTGTTCATTTCCTGAACTTCTAAAGCAGCAGGCAATATTTTAAAACGTTCTCTGACGATATATTTTTCCGCTTCTCTTATAATTTTATTCTCTTCTTCTGTAAGAGAACCCACTGTTTTAATTCCACTCTTTACATCTAGCAAAATTTGATGCGCCCGATAAATAATATGCTCTTCACGCAAAGGCTCAACTTCAAGAATATATTCTTTGATTATTCCTTGAATTCCAGGACCAACTATTTGGATTTCTGAATCATTAATGATTTCATATGCCTTATAAACAAATTGACGTTCCTCATCTGTAAGGGGAGCTCCGATCTGTGTTCTTTTCACTAGCGCATGAGCCTGAATAACTACAAATGCGCGATCTTCAAGAGTTTCAACAGATTCATCTCGCTTTATCTTTAATGCACAAAGATTTGCAGCTACTTCCTTCTTCCATTCATCTAACCCTTGCTGATCATTTACCCACAGATCGCCTACTCGAGAACCTTCTAAAATCTCATACACCTTGCAAATCATCAATATTTGCAATGGCTGGATAATAGCGCTTTGCTCTCGCAGCAGACTATCAGCAAAAAGTCGAATTCTATCTACAAAAAATCCGTGATAACAATCTTCTGGGTATCGACCAACACACTCTATCGCCCTTTGAAGGATTTTTATTTCTTGATTAGAAAAACTAAATTTTTTAAATTTTTCATAATTACCACTTAATAACAGCCATGCCTCATAAATAGAAGATTTCCCAGAAATCTCTTGAGCATGACGACAATAATATTCTATCAGAAAATCCGATCCAGTATATATTCTTTCCTTAATGATGATTTTTTCATATGCCTTTTGAACAAGAAAACAGTCATTTACAGTAAGAGGCCGGTTTTCACTTAAACAGTTCCTTATCTTTTCATTGGCGCTATCAATTTGATGACAAAAAACGGGTTCTTCTGAGGGTGAGTGAATGGCAAAAGAGGGCGACGAGTCATTTACCTCTTCTACTAGATCAACTGGGTTTGCGGGCTGAGAGCAATAGATAACGAGAGCGGCTATACCCACTATGATGGCTATAACGGCAATGCCACCGAGGAGTCCTAGGGCTACGGGCCATGCAAAGGGTAAAACTATGAGGCCAGCTACAACCAATCCTGCGAAAGCTAGATCAGCAAAGATAATGCCTCCTGCAACAGAAGCCACCGTCGCACTGACAGCCTGCATTTCAGTCATCTTTTCATTATTGTTAACTACTGCTTTTTCAGAACTAGAACTTGCACATGGCGACAACATAAATACATCACTTAATTTATTAAAATTACATTCAATTATACAATAAAACTAAATTATTAATCAATATAATACACAAACAAACTGAAGATTTATTAACAATCAATAAATTAGGTTTCCAAAGGACGGAGTCCTTTGGCGGGGTGCGGGGCGGAGCCCTGCCCCGAAGGTCAAGAGAACAAAAACCTATTT
>DAINNB010000108.1:0-1233 GCA_036736085.1 Chlamydiales bacterium | reverse complement strand
AATTAAACTTTAATTTTTTAAATCAAGAATAAAATTTTGCGTAATTTTATTTGTTCTTTTTGTTGGGTGTCTGGGCGTCGCCCTTCCCCGAAGGTCAAGAGAACAAAAACCTATTTATTAATAATCAATGAGTTATAAATGCTTTACTTTATTGCCTATCAGCCATTAAACTGGATCTTCCCTAACAAGAATGGTTTACCTTGCGAATAGCTCAGATTTCCGACTTTCATTTTACGAAGCTGACATGGAACCCCGCGCGCCTTTTTTCGAAGAGGGTTCTGGGGCTTTTTAACTGGGTTGTCTGCCGGACCCATGCCTTTTCTGAAGAAGTGGTGGACGAGCTGCCCGATTTGTTCAAAGAGCTGGGAGTGGACCACGTTCTTCTGGGGGGGGATTTTACGACGACAGCTTTGGAAGAGGAGTTTAAGATAGCTAGACGCTTTGTGGACAAGCTTCCGGCTCCTTGGACAGCGATTCCTGGGAACCATGATGTCTATACCTATAGGAGCCAGAGGAAAAAGGTCTTTTACCGATTTTTGGAGAATGAGACGCCTGGGGAGTTTGGCTATAGCTTGAAGAAAGATAAAGTGGAAGTAAGAAGGCTTGAGGGGTCGTATTGGCTGGTGGCTTTGGATGTATCGCGGGCGACGAATTTGTACTCTTCGAGAGGTTTTTTCTCGGAAGAAGTAGAAGAAAAAATGAAGATCGCTCTATCCCTTATTCCTAAAGAAGATTCAGTGATTGTCTGCTGCCATTACCCCTTTTTCCAACATGATGCCCATCGCCGCACCTTGAAGAGAGGCGAAGCGTTGAGAAAGGTTTTGGAAGGAGATCGAAGAATTAAGCTCTTTTTACATGGACATACCCATCGGCATACGATCGCTGATCTGCAACCGAGCGACCTGCCAGTTGTGTTAGATTGCGGCAGCTGCGCGCAGAAAGATAGAGCGAGCTGGAACTTGATTGATCTCAATGAAAAAGGATGCACCATAACTACCTATCGATACAAAGACGGCTGGAAACCGTTTGATGTAGAGGAGATAACATGGACACTGTAGACGTTTGGTTTAAAGACGGACTTCGATTCAAATGCACGGGATGCGGAGGATGCTGTACAGGGTCTCCAGGATATGTTTTTCTTTCCCAAAGCGATATTGAAACGCTGTCTGCCCATTTTGAGATGACGACGGTCGATTTTTTGCGAAAATACACCCGGCTTGTCGATGGACAGTC
>DAINNB010000107.1:0-5961 GCA_036736085.1 Chlamydiales bacterium | reverse complement strand
ATTCTTACTCGCGCCTTGCCTCCGGCAATGGTCGCTCGCTCCGAATCAAAATTTTTAGTTAAAGCCAACGCAGTCAAAACCCGATTCTTGAGTTACGAACGGTATAACAAATGTTGGAAAAATATTGTGATTAAAGTGTGTCTTTTTTATAATATTACGTGAGATTGTTGTATTAATATAAAAGGAGTTTTTGTTATGACTGGTAAAGTTAATTGTAATCATTTTGGTGGGCTGCATTTAATCGATTTTGATTTAAAAGATAATGGACGTGTGGTAAAATTTTTTGATTTGCCTTCTTGGAACAAAGTGAGAATACTTGGGGCTAAATTAACCGAAGTTATTTTAAGTTTTTTTTATTGCATTTCTCTTTTTCTGATAATTCTCGTAGGAGTTCCTGTTATGGTATTATTTGAACCGTATGAGAAAGATATTGCGAAATTTGTGGACGAGGTTGAGAAATCTACGTTCGTTGCGCTTACAGCTAAACTACGGCAATATGCGGCTAGTTGCTTTAATGTAGGCGAAAATAAGTAGATTTAATCGGCGGCTTGCTTAAGGCCTTTTTCGTCTTCAGCGCAAACGGAATTGGGCGGGTTATTCTTTTGGAATAATTAGATCGTTCTGTGAAGATCAAAGAAAAAATATTGGAAAGGCGTTAAGCCGGATTCTGTGATTCGCTGCAAAGCGAACGGCCATCATTCATCTAGGGAACGCGTTGCCGAGTTCCTCAAGCAGCCAGCTTAGGGTCTAGCGCGGACACGCACCCACATTCGGCCTTGCTTCGGATAGGGTTTATAACGCCCCGAGTCTCCTCGAGCGCGGCTGACACTTGATGTCAGCTTTTTCAGTCTGTCCTGCAAATTGCTCTGCAAGCGATGTGTTTTCTGTTACACTTTCCGTAGCCTTGCGGCCCCCAGTGATTACCTGGTATCCTTTCCTGTGAAGTCCGGACTTTCCTCTCCCTTTTTCTCTAAGAGAAAAAGGCAGCGATAGCCTGCCTTTCCAATAAACTATACGTTTGCAGTTCTGCGGCGGCGCCGTTTTGTGGCGGCGGCAGTTCCTTCGATCTCTTCGCTCTCTTGCCAGTAGTGGATGCGGGAGCAATGTTCGCAGAACACGATCCGCTCGCCTTTTCGGACGAGGTTTTCATGCTGAGCTGTCAGAGCAATATGGCATCCATTGCAATTGCGGTTTTCGATCGGTACGACAACGCGGTCTTTTTTGTTGTTTAGCAGTTTTTCGTAGATGCGCAAGATCTCTGGATCGGCTGTTTTGGCCAATGCATCCCGAGCTGATTTGAGTTCAAGCCCTTCTTGGTTGATCATGCGGATGCTACTGCGAATTTCTTCTTCGAGAGCTTGGCTGCTCGTTTCCGATTGAAGGAGGGACTGCTTGATCTTCTCGAGGATCTCTTCTTCAAGATTTCTCTTGTCGATCATGTCGCTCGCGATATTTTCCGTTGCAATCTTTTCTCGCTCTGCGGCCGTCATTTCATGGGTCAAAGCGTTGAACTCATCGACTTTTTTGACGGTGCTTTGCTTCGCTTCGAGCTTTTTAATTTTTTCTTTGATCTCTTGGATCTTGATCTCTTGCGCAGCAATGCTTCGGCTGAGTTCGGCGATTTCCGATTGTTTGTCCGTTTGCTGCTGGACGAGTTCTTGGCGCAAGGAGTCGATGTGGAGCAGTTCATCCATCCGCTCTTTTTTTAAGCGCATGAGCCTGATCATCTTCATGTCGAATTCTTGAATATCTAGGATGACCTTGAGAGCTTGATACATGTGAACATACCTCGAAATACTTATGGAGATACTTTAACGATTTTGGTAGAAAATCTTCAAGGATAATCGATAACAAGGTAGAATAAAATGCTTGAACACATCTATCCCTCAGCGAGGGAGACTGCGAAAGGAGGCGACATGTCTTATGTAAAAAAATATTTACAAAGAGTGCCGAAAGAGGACCAAACAGCGGCTGTGATCGCCTATTTGGCTTCGATCGATGCGGTCAAAGAGGCTTTTCCAGCGATTGGAGAGAGCATCGTCCAAGAGCTTAAAGATCAAAGAACCCATATTAAGTTGATCGCATCGGAGAATTTTTCTTCTTTGCCAGTGCAGCTTGCGATGGGCAATCTTCTGACGGACAAATATAGCGAAGGGTATCCAGGACATCGATTCTATGCGGGCTGCGAAAATGTCGATGCGGTGGAGAGTTTGGCGGTTGAGTGGGCCAAAAAAGTATTTGGCGCGGACCATGCCTACGTGCAGCCTCACTCGGGAGCGGACGCTAATTTGGTCGCTTTTTGGGCGATTATTGTGCAAAGGGTCCAGTCGCGGGAAGTTGAGGCTTTGGGAAAAAAAAGCGTTGATGAGCTAACGTCTGAAGAATATGAAAAAGTAAGAAAAATTCTTTTAAGCCAAAAAATGATGGGCCTCGCCCTTGGGTCGGGAGGGCACTTAACGCACGGATTCAGACATAATATTTCCGCTAAGATGATGCAATCGGTCAGCTATGAGGTCGATCCTGAAACAGGACTGATCGACTACCAAGCTTTGAGACAGCAGGTACTTCGTGAAAAACCTCTTATTTTAGTGGCGGGTTATTCGGCTTACCCTCGATTGATCGACTTTGCCAAAATGAGAGAGATTGCAGACGAAGTGGGAGCTGTGCTATTGGTAGATATGGCCCATTTTGCAGGACTCGTTGCAGGGCGTGTAATGACGGGAGTTTATGACCCGATTCCTCATGCTCACGTGGTGACGACGACGACGCATAAAACGCTTCGCGGTCCCCGTGGCGGCATGGTTTTATGCAAAGAAGAATTTAAAGAGGCGGTGAACAAAGGATGTCCTTTAGTATTGGGAGGTCCTTTGCCTCATGTCATGGCTGCAAAAGCTCTGGCCTTTAAAGAGGCGGCCTCGCCTGAATTTTCCCGCTATGCGCATCAAATCGTGGACAATGCGCGCGCCTTTGCTGGTGAGCTGATGAAAAAAGGAGTCCGCATTTTGACCGGCGGTACGGACAACCATTTGTTTGTGGCAGATGTGGCGGAGACTTTCCAGCTCACCGGACGTCAGGCGGAAACTCTTTTGCGCCAAGCTCGGTTTACCGTGAATCGCAACTCGATTCCGCGGGATAAAAACGGGGCCTGGTATACTTCGGGGATCCGGATAGGGACGCCCGCAGTGACAACGCTGGGCATGAAAACGGAAGAGATGAAAGAAATGGCCTCGATCATTTACGATCTGCTGAAAGAGGCTAAGGCCGAGACCATTGAGAAAACGGGACTGCCGTCAAAAAGCGCCGCCTCGGTCGATGCGCCAGTGATGCATCGGGCGCAAAAACGGGTCGCTGAGATTCTCGAAAGGTTCCCTTTATATCCGGAACTTGTCATTGATTAATTTGAATAAGGAGATACATTTATGTCAGACACAGATCACGAAGAAAAACCAGCTCACTTTCCTAAATGGGCAGGAGATAAAATTGATCAGGCGATCTTGGAAAAGAGAAGGGTTTTTCTTTCCGACCAGGTCGATTCCAGTACAGCAAAAGAAATGATTCGCAACTTTTGGTATTTAGACCATATAGCGCCAGGCAAGCCTATTTTGTTTGTCATCAACTCTCCTGGCGGTTCGGTTGATTCGGGCTTTGCGATTTGGGATCAGATCAAAATGCTCTCTTCTCCTGTCGTCACGCTCGTTACAGGGCTCGCTGCTTCTATGGGCTCTCTCTTGAGCCTCTGCTCCGGCAAGGGAAAACGTCTCGCCACTCCCAACTCCCGTATCATGATCCACCAGCCTCTCATTGGCGGGGTCATTCGAGGGCAGGCAACCGATTTAGACATCCAAGCCAAAGAGATGCTGAAAACAAGGGCTATGTTGGTTGATATTTACGCCCACGCGACGGGAAAAGACGTTAAAGCGATTGAAAAAGCGATCGACAGAGATAACTGGATGACAGCCGAAGAGGCTTTGGAATTCGGTCTTCTCGACAAGATCGTCTCTTCCATGAAAGAAGTTGAAGCGTTTTTGAAATGATTTTTTCTAAGTACGAGGGAGCGGGAAACGATTTTATCTTAATCGACAACCGCTCCCTCTCTTTCGATCCTTCTCTCGTTTCTCAACTTTGCGATCGGAAATACGGCATTGGAGCTGACGGCGTCATTCTCCTTCAGCTTGACCCAGCCGCCGATCTTCGAATGCGCATCTTCAATAGCGATGGCAGTGAAGCCGAAAGTTGCGGCAACGGTCTTCGCTGTCTTGTGCAGTTTGCCCGCGATCTCAACCTTTCTCCTCAGCGCATCGCCATGCACGATCGGATCGTTGAAGCCTTTTCCTCAGACGGACGCATCGGCATTCGCCTCGGCGAGCCTCGCAACCTTTGTCTCAATCTCCCTCTCGCTTTCGATAACTCCACTCACACAGTCCATCTCGTCAATACCGGCGTTCCCCACGTCGTCCTCTTCGTTTCAGATCTCTCTTCCATCGATGTCGCAACTCTCGGAAGAAAAATCCGTCACCATCCCGCGTTTTCTCCCCACGGAGTCAACGTGAACTTCGCTTCTCTCCAACCTGACCGCTCCTTTTCTGTCAGAACCTACGAGCGCGGCGTTGAAGCTGAAACCCTCGCCTGCGGCACAGGCGCCGCCGCCGTCGGCGTCATCGGCTCCCAAATTTATGATCTTCCTAGTCCTGTCCGCATTCAATTTGCAGGCGGTGACATGGACATCGTTTTTTCTGACAAGAACTTCTTCGATCTTTCTCTCATCGGCCCAGCGCGCCGCGTGTTTTCTGGGACGTATTGCGGTTGAGTGTTGATGGGGCGCTGCCCCAAACCCCGCTAAAGGACTTCGTCCTTTAGAATCCTGGTTTTTTTAAGGAGATTGATTTGGAAAATAATGGTTTTGAGTAAGAGTTATGGCGGAAATAAAAATTGCCATTCCATAAAAACAAATAGGATTCCAAAGGACGAAGTCCTTTGGCGGGGTTTGGGGCAGCGCCCCGAAAAAAGATAACGTAGTTGTCCATTGCATTAATTAAAATGGTATTTTACGATGCGGACAAGGTGGATTCTGCTTGAGAGGGCGCATATAGTTAGGTTTATTGCTGTGGTATTCTGTAAGTCTTTGCATACCTGTTGCATCAATTTCTCTGAGAGGATAGTATAGAGGGGTGTAAAGCTCGTGGATGTGGTAATAGCGATAAAAATTTGAACGAGCGTCTCTTGAGCATGAAAAGTTGAGTGTATGAATTTTACTTGGATCTCAGCTAGTTTATTTTTTGCTTCCTTTGTAGCGACGGTCATCTCATCCGAGGTGCAAGAAGAGCTATTGCCTGTTGAAGCTGCGGTGATGGAAGAGCCTGCTCTTGCGGAAGAACTTCCGTTGGCATCCCCTATTACGATTCACGATGAATTGATGAAGATCAATTCGAAAGATGGATATACCATCAATTATAATACTCTTTCGATCGTCGAGTATATTCGCTTTGCCAGCAAGATTTGCGGCGTCAATTTTATTTTCAATGAAACCGATCTGAATTTTAATGTGACCGTCGTCTCAGAAGGGCCGATGACATCGAAAAATGTCATGGCGACGCTGGTTCAGCTTTTGCGGATCCATGGACTTAGCTTGTTGGAGCAGGACAATAACTTGGTCATCCACAAAAATCCGGATGTGAAGCAGATCGCCAAACTTATGCTACACAATCGAGGCGAGGGGAACTCTCCCATTGTGACGCGCCTTTTCCGGGTGAAGACTTTGAAGCCTGAGTCAGTCGCGGCCATTATTCGGCCGATGATCTCGAAAGAGTCGATCTTGGATGTTTCGCCCGAGACGAAGCAGCTGATTTTGACGGATGTGACGGCGAATGTCGAGAAAGTGGCGCTGCTTATTGAAAATTTAGATATGCCGTATGCGAATATCGAAACACAGACATATGAAACGAAGCATAATTCGGCTGAATT
>DAINNB010000106.1:0-5978 GCA_036736085.1 Chlamydiales bacterium | reverse complement strand
CAGCTAAAATAGAATGGATCCGCTTTCTTCCATATTCGATCATCTGCATTCTAGCCGCATTGCGCATAGCCCAAATATCGGCTTGAGAAGCTTTTGATGCTCTGGAGTCTAAAGGAGTCGGCTCTCCACACGCATGAGAAACTTGAAACGATTGGTTCCAAAGATCCTCTGCCGGAGCGCTGATCCAGCTGGGCGTGTGAATCCCATTTGTCACGTAGCCGATGGGCACTTCATCGATAGGGAAACGGGGAAATAGCGAAGAGAAAAGACGGCGGCTCACATGTCCATGCAAACTGCTGACTGCGTTGACAGCTCCGCTGCCCCGAATCGCCAAATGGGCCATGTTAAACCAGCCCTCTTGCTCCTCTTCTCTGCCTAAAGCAAATAGCGATTCAATAGGGATCTTCAAATGAGTTTGCGCATACTTGCTCAGATACGTAGCGATAAGAGAACAAGGGAAACGGTCAAATCCTGCAGGAACTGCTGTATGCGTAGTAAAAAGATGACTGGCCCTCATGAGAGAAAAAGCTTCTTCAAAGGAAAGATTTTGCTCTTTCATGCAAATGCGCACTCTTTCTAAGATCGCGAAAGCGGCGTGACCCTCGTTTAAATGGCACACTTCGGGTTTGATGCCCAAAAGGTCCAAAAGGCGCGCCCCGCCGATGCCAAGCACAAGCTCTTGCCGAAGGCGCATTTCTAGATCGCCGCCATAAAGCTCGCTTGTAATGCCTCGGTAGATGGGATGGTTGGCGAGATCATTGCTATCGAGAAGATAGAGTTTTACTCTCCCAACTTTCGCCTCCCAGGCCCGAAGCCAAAGCGACCATCCCGGCAAAACGATCTCAATGCGGAGCCACTCGCCGTCGGCTTTTCTCAGAGGCTGAATCGGCAGCTGGCTAGGAGTATTGAACGGGTAGGCCGCTTGCTGATTGCCATTCGCGTCAATGATCTGCCGAAAATAACCTTGCTGATACAAAAGCCCTACGCCAATCACAGGAACTCCTAGATCGCTGGCCGCTTTGAGCTGATCGCCCGCTACATTGCCAAGACCTCCCGAATAGATCGGCAAAGCTTCGCTGAGCATAAACTCCATGCTGAAATAGGCGATCGCCTGCACTTTTTTTTCTGCATGATGTTTGTGAAACCACGTTTCCGAGGGGTGCCTTACGTGGGTTGCTAAAAGAGAATCGATCGTCTTTCTAATCTCAGGGTCGCTTAGGAGCTTTTTGAGCTGATCTTTCGATACAGTTTGCAAAACGATCCAAGGATTTCTTGTTGCATCAAAAAGGGTCTCATCCAAAGCGCGCCAGATTGTATCGGCGCTTCGGTTCCAAGACCAAATTAAATCTAGCGCCAACTCCTCCAAAGCCTCATATCCTTCCAAATGATCGTGGTTCGCTTTCATTCTTCCCCCTTCAAGACGCTAGAAACTAAGCGCTGAGCTTCTTCTACAATCTGTTCGACGTGTTCTTCAGCCGCATAACTTTCTGCATAAATTTTATAGAGATTTTCCGTTCCAGACGGCCTTGCGGCAAACCAGCCTCTTTGGGTCAGCACTTTAATCCCTCCCAACGGGGCTTGATTGCCGGGCGCTTTCGTCAGCACTTCTTGAATCGGATCTCCAGCCAGCATCCGTCCATGCACTTGTTTTGCTGAAAGCTGTTTGAGTTTGCTTTTCTCTTCCGCAGTCGCCTTGGCCTCCACCCGCTGATAAAAAAATGGTCCAAATTGTTTTGTCAGCTCCTGATAAATCAGCCCCGGATCTTTTTGTTTTTTTGCCGTGATTTCCGCAGCTAGCAATGCAAGAATCATCCCATCTTTGTCCGTCGTCCAAACAGTTCCATCTTTTCGTAAAAAAGAAGCCCCTGCGCTCTCCTCGCCTGCAAAGCCCAAGCTCCCTTCAAAAAGCCCCTGGACAAACCATTTAAATCCAACCGGCACTTCGCAAACTCTTCTTCCCAAATGATCCGCCACTCGATCGATCATCGAACTGCTGACCGCAGTCTTTCCTACGCCCGCATCACGGCCCCACCGAGGCCTATGCTCGAATAGATAGCTCATCGCCACTGCAAGGTAATGATTCGGCGGCATCAGCCCTACGCTCTTTGTCACAATTCCATGCCGGTCGTGGTCTGTATCACAGCCAACTGCCACATCAAACCGATCTTTCAACCCAATCAATCTCTGCATCGCATCGGCAGATGAAGGGTCCATCCGGATTTGTCCATCCCAATCAACGCTCATAAAACTAAAGGTAGGATCCACTTCCACGCTCACTACATCTAAATCTAGCTGATATCTGTCCGCAATTTTTTGCCAATAATGAACGCCAGCTCCTCCTAATGGATCAACGCCTAATCGAACTTGTCTCACTGCGTCCATATCCAGCACATTTTGCAAATCAGCTACATAACTCTCTGCATAATCATGTCTCTTCGCCTCCCTCTTCGCTCTCTCAAAAGGCACTCTGGCAATTCCATCTACTCCCCTTTCCAACCACGCATTAGCCCGGGCCTCGATCCAACCTGTCGCTTCCACATCGGCCGGCCCTCCATTCGTCCCATTGTACTTAAATCCCCCCTCCGATGGAGGGTTATGGGACGGCGTGATCACAATCCCATCTCCAAGCCCCTTTTTCCTTCCTCGATTATAGGTCAAAATCGCATAGGAGATCACAGGCGTCGGTGTATACTCGTCGCCCTCTGACACTACAGCATCTACTCCATTTCCCCTCAAGACCTCAAGCGCGCTCTCAAACGCCGGCAAAGACAAAGCATGCGTATCTATCCCTAAAAAAAGAGGCCCATCTATTCCCCTCTCTTTCCGATACTCACAAATCGCCTGCGCAATCGCCAAAATGTGGTCTTCATTAAAAGACCTCTTCAGAGAACTTCCCCGATGTCCCGACGTTCCAAACTGCACCCGCTCGCTCGCAGTCCCAGGGTCCGGCTTCTCTTCAAAATAAGCCCGAATCAACTTCGGTACATCCACCAGCATCGAAGGCGGCGCTATCTTGCCGGCAAATGGACTGCGTTTCATGAACTCCTCAAGTGATTGTAAGTTTTGCTTATTGGGGCTTCGCCCCAAACCCCACCAAAGAACTACGTCCTTTGGAATCCTAGTTAATTGATGCAAGATAAAAAAATTATTGGCAATAGGAATGCGAGGTAAGAAATAGGGAAGAGAGGCTTGGTTAGATTTTTTCGTTGATATATGATCTCCCGCTTTTCATGAACGTCAAAAAAATGGAGCCGTAAATGAGTCTATTCGCTGCATCAAATTCACAATCTAATCAACTAGAAACAGTTACATGTTATCAATATACTTTTAAATTTTATCATGGCGAGATGGATGCTGTTGATCAAAGAGGAATGAGGATTCAAGAAATCTTCGCTCCGCCTCCTTACTCTCTCTGTTTCAACCAAATTGGATCGTTTCTCGCAGATCAGCCTAGAAATGTATATAAAGAGAATCCTTTTTCACACGATCCAGCGATAGAACACCCTTTAACTGAATTACAAGTATCAAAAAACATTCTTGATCGAATGAAGAATCTAGTTGAGCAAAAACTAAAAATCGATAACGAAGAAAAAACTCTCAATGCCCAATTACAGCAATATTGGAGATGATTTCATTCTCAATTAGAAACTTCTTCTCGGGGCTTCGCCTTAAACCCCACCAAAGGACTGCGTCCTTTGGAATCCTATGTTTTTTCTATTGATTTAATAACCAAAAGGGATTCTAAAGGGCGCCAGCCCTTTAATGCAGTTTGGAGCAAAGCCCCAATCACGCTAATAGAAAATCCTGCTTTTTAATAATGAAGAGGAATCACGAGTGGCCTAGATCATTTTTGATGATATCAAATAAAGCATTTGCCTTCCTAAATTGATCAAGGCTCGTTTTTTGTTCAATTACTTCCCAATATTCCCAAGGAAGTTTACCAGAACCTAGTTCATAATCCATGCTATCCCAGCAATCTTCTCGAAAAGAATAAAAAGCCCAATGCCAGTTGTAAAAGTTAAAAGTATCAATAAGATCTGACAGATATTTTTCAACTCCCTTCGATGTACGATCACATCCAAATTCCCCTACTAAAATTCGAGATGCGGGGATATCATATTTCTTTTGCCAATCTACAACTGGCGATAGAAATTGCTTTAAAGTTTCTCTCTCCCAATTGATCAAAGTAGGATTTGTACTTTGTTCTTCTAGCTGATGAGGGATATTTCCTGGGTATGTGAAACATCCATTATTGATTTTCCTGGTAGTATAGGCGTAAGGTTCATACATATGAAAAGAATAGACAATGTTATTAGCCTCAATAGGAGTTAGATAGGTAATAGCCCATGGAGTCGCATACAACCCTGTGTCTACAACAATAGGGGTTGAAAAGTCAACTTCACGAATAGCGTGGACAATATCTTGATAGAAAAGGTTAAGATCGGCTAGCGATTCCTTAATTGATGTATTCCATGCTAAAAAATCTATTTGCCGGTAATCGCTAATGTCATTTAATCGTTCTGGGTGTGGTTCATTCAAAATATTATAACCTACAATGGCAGGATGATTTTTCAACCTGTTTGCTAAATCTCTCCAAAAGAAAATGGCTTGATCCCGATATTTTTTTTGTTCCCAAATCCGTAAATCGTCTACGTTTTGATTGTTTTGCTTCCACCTTGAGCCTGGCAAGGAGAGAAAAGTAATAACAATTTTGATATCATTACGATAAGCTTGATCTAAAACACCGTTTAAAATTTCCAAATCTCGATCAGAAATTTCCGTAAAGCAGTCTGCATCACCAATTAAGAAATCTCTTTTCTCGCACTTCCATTTATCTGGAGCTAAACGTGCAAATTGTATCCCAGCTTCTTTTGCTGCTACAAACCAATCTTCAGATGGAATCTGATTGAAATAGTTAGCCCCTTTACGTTGAACGTCCCAATACCCTATTTTATTATCAGTTCCATAAACCGGATGAAAAAAAACTATAGGCAAAAGACAGAATATAATTGATCTCAAGCTTTTCATTTTGGGTGCCGTTAAGCTTAAAAAGATATAAATTCTACCAATAGCTGTTTGACCCTTGGAATTCGTTGATCAAGGTTGATTTTCTTGTCACGAATGAGATAAGCAAATGGATAAAAACTATCCTCTTTTTCTATCCATCCTACAAACCAACTATGTTCTAAAGTTTTGCCATCTTGAGTAATGCTGGAACCACTCCATCCTGTTTTTCCAAACAGCTTCCAGCCTGCAGACAATTTTTCTTTAAACAAAATGGCTTTTGTCATTTGAATAGCATGAGATGAAAGAGGAAGCTCGGCTCGAATCATCTTTTGGATGAAGGCGACTTGCTCTTTTGGAGAAATTTTAATAGAAGAGTTTACCCAGAAAGGATCTAAAGGTCCTGGATCGACCAATCCTACAGATGCATCCTGATTACCATATTCAATAGAAATTAAATAATTTTGGATCTTTGCTAATCCCAATTCTATACTCAACACCTTCGAATACCAAATACAAGAATATTTCATCCAAGATAGAGGAGATTGAGGAGCTCTCCAAAATTCAAGCCAGTCATCATATCCTTCATAAAAATCCCAGATTGGGTTTGTTTCATCTTTCAAAACTCCCGCATCGTATCCCATCAAGCTCAAAGCGATTTTGAAAGTCGAACAGGGGCTCATCTGCTTGTTAATATTAGGACCTAACTCGGCGATTACCTCATCTGTCATGCCGTTGATAAGAAGGAAATTTTCCTCAGCAGAAAATACTCGGCTGCAAGAAAAAATGAACAGGCAAGCGACTACCTTTGAAAACAACTGACGAAACATAAGTGCCCACCCCTAAGAACTTTAATTCAGGAAACAATCTAACACGGTAAATCACTTTTTTACCAGATCCGGCAGTTCATTTTTCTAAAATCCACACGGGGCTTCCCCCCGAACCCCACCAAAGGACTTCGTCCTTTGGAAACC
>DAINNB010000105.1:0-5985 GCA_036736085.1 Chlamydiales bacterium | reverse complement strand
GGGGAGGTCGGACCTGACCTGCTCGAAGAGGGGATCTTTTTTCATCCGTTTTTCGAGCTGTTCGGCGGCCGATTGGAGCTCTTTGAGATCGTGGCTTCTGAGGGTATAAGTAAACTCTCCTTCATTCGCGTCGCCTAAAGAAAAGGAGATAAGCCCTCTTGTGTAACTCCAGGCGCTGATCCCTGGGTTTTTTTCTAACTTTTCTTCCAACGCATCCAGTTCGCTTTTCGCATCGAGCCGTTTTGTTTTTTCAATGAGTTTAACGAACATAAAAAGACTTGTTTTATCGAGCCAGCAAGCCAGGCAATCAACGGAGGGGTGGCTGGAGACGATATTTTCTACCTTTGTTTGATATTCCTTGATCTCTTCGTCGGAAATTCCAGCTGGCAGACGGATGGAAAGCGTCCCCCATCCCAAATCTTCTTTCGGCAGCATCTCGATGGGGAGAGCATGGAAGGCCCAAATCGAAGAGATGAGACTCAGCGCGCCTGCAAAAAGAGTGGTCTTTTTATGTCTGAGACACCAAGAGAGGCTCTTTTCATACCAGCGGAAAGAGGAAGGAGATTCTTTTTTTTGCGGTTTTGAAGAGGGTTTGAGTCTAGCGCAAAGCATCGGGGTCAACGTGAGTGAAACGAGGCCCGAGAGCAAAATGGCCAGAGAAAGAGAGACGCTGAACTCTCTAAAAAGTTTGCCTAAAACGCCGCCCATAAAAATCAGCGGAATGAAGACTGCGATCAATGAGACGGTCATTGAAAGGACTGTGAACCCAATTTGTTTCGAACCGATGAGGGCAGCTTCGAAGGGATTTTTCCCCTCTTCTCTCAGCCGCGCGATATTTTCTAAAACGACAATCGCATCGTCCACCACAAATCCCATGGCCAATGTCAAAGCCAAAAGAGAAAGGATGTCGAGGCTATAGTCTAACATATACATGAAGGCGCAAGTGCCGAGCAGCGAAAGCGGCAAGGCAAGACATGGGATCAAGGTATCTTGTAATCTGCCTAAAAAGAGAAAGATAACGACCGAGACCAAAACGAGGCTTAAACCTAAATTCCATTCCAGATCGTGCAAAGCCTCTTCGATCCAGATCGACTGGTCCAAAATGATCTGGATATGATGCGTCGGAGGCAGGTTTTTTTGGATCTTTTCTAGCTCTTTTTTGATTTTTTCGCAGAGGCTGACGACATTTACGCCGCTTTCTTTTTTGATTTCGATCAAAAGGCCTGTTTCGTTTTGCTTTTTGCCGATAAAACGAAAATGATCGATATTGAGCCCCTCTTCTTTGATCGATCCGAGATCTTTGAGCCGAACTGGCGCTTTTTCTCGATAGGCGATCGCAGTATTGCCCAAATCTTCCACCGTTTGCAGCCGCTGCGGCACATAAAGTCCCAAATGGCGCTCTTCAAGGCGTCCGACGGGAATGGAAGAGCCCTCTTTTTGCAAACTTCGTTTCACCTCTTCGAGAGAAAGCTCTCTCGCTGCGAGCTTTTCAGGATCGATCTCGATCTCGATGGACTCGGACGCGCCGCTTAAGCGCACTTCGCTGACCCCTTCGATGAGAGAAAGAGGTTTTTGAAGATGGTCTGAAGCGAAATGATAGAGCTTTTCAGGCTCTAAGGATGACGAAGAAAAAACGGCGTAGAGGACTGTAGATTGGTTGACGCTTCTTCGATGGACTTTGGGCCTTTCTAAAAGGTCGTTAGGAAGATACGCCTTATCAATGGCCCTTTGCACCTCATGCGCTGCTTGATCGATATCTTTATCGAGAGAAAACTGCAAAAGGACATAACAGCCTCCAAGCCAGCTGAAAGAAGACATGTGTTCGATCTTTTTTAATGAAGCAAACTCCTTTTCTAAGACAGACGAGACCTCTCGAGCGACCGTTTCTGGGTTGGCCCCTGGCAAATCAGCGGTCACATAAATAGTCGGATAATCTACATTCGGCATGTCGCTGAGGGCTAGTTTTTGAAGCGAGAGCAAGCCGGCAAAGAGGAGCGAGAGCATGAGCAAAAGGGTCATAACAGGGCGTTTGATGAAAGGCTGCGAGATGTTCACGGCAGTATCTCCACTTTCGCGCCAGGATAAAGGCGGATTTGCCCTTTGATGACAACATTTTCGTCAGGTTCTAGTCCAGAGGCAATGATCGCCTCTTTTTCTTTGCGTCCGCTTAAAACAACTGGTTTTTGCTGAGCGGTAAGATCTTTATCGATGACATAGACAAACTTGCCTTGTCCTTTTTGTTGAACGGCCTGATCCGGCAAGAGGCGCACGTCTTTTTTTGTGTCGACCAATAAACGCCACTGGACAAGCTGTCCGGGCCAAAGGCGATGGCCAGGGTTCGAGATTTTTCCTCGGGCCTGGACTGTTCCCGACCTGCTGTCGATCTCGTTGTCCAAAGAGAGGAGCTCTCCAGATCTAGACCACGACTCCTCTAAAGGCGTTTTTATGTCGATCAAGGCGCCCTCTTTGATTTGGGCGAGATCATTTTCCGTGATGGCAAACTCGATAAAAAGCTCATCTAAATTGCGAAGCGTTCCAAAGTGAGATCCGACAGAGACCCAGCTCTCTTCTTGAAGGGAGTTTTTTCCTATTTTGCCCGTGATGGGAGCGTAGATTGTACAGTGATCTATATCGATTTCGGCTCTTTTTACGCGCGCTTCCTCGGCAAGAATGCTAGCTTCATGCAGCAAAAGCTCTTGTTGCAGCTGATCGAACTCGATCGCAGCGATATGGTCTTTTTTGATAGACGAGTAGCGGAGCTGTTTTTTTTCTGCAAATTGCTGTCTTGTCTTTTTTTCCATTAATGAACTTTCCGCTTCTTGCAAGCGGAGCTTGTAGAGCGTAGGATCGATCTCTGCTAATTTATCCCCTTTTTGTACGGTCTGTCCTTCGCGGCAATAGACATGCGTTATTTTTCCGCTCACTTGCGACTTGATTTCCGCTTGTTCTACAGGGATCAGTGTTCCATGTCCCTCTATATAAAGAGGCAAGTCTTTAACGGTTAGGTTTGCCACCTGAACCGGGACGGCCTTTTGTTTTACGGATTCTTCGGGCTTAGAGCAGCCGGCTAAAACAATAAGGAGAAAAAAAATGCGTTTCACAAATCCTCCAAAAGGGTTCCTGTAGAATAAGCTAGTTGGGCCACTCCGGCGAACCAATGGATATTGGCCTGGAGTTTTGATTCTCTTGCTTGAGATAACATTTTGCCGAGGTCGATCAGAGAAAAAATCGAAATGAACCCGGCTTCATACTGTTCGAGCGCGGCATTGTAGGCCTCTTCAGCGTAGGAGAGGGATTCTTTACTGAGCTTAATGGTCTCTTCGGCGGCTTTTAAGGTTTCAAAATTGTGAAATACATCAAAAGCGATCGCTTGTTCTTTGGCAGCTATATCGGCCAGCGTCGATTGCGCTTCGGCATACGCCCTTTTGCATTCGTAGGATTTTTTAAACCCGTTGAACAGGGGAGCGCTGAGAGAAACTCCGACCGCATATTGATAAATCCCATGGGACGGGCTTTTTTGATCATATTCCCATCCTCCCTTGGCCAAAGCGTCTATTTTTGGCCAAAGACTTGCTTTGACCCGTTTGATCTCAAGGTTTTTACGGGACATTTCGGTTTTCAGCGCCAAAAGATCGGCTCGATTTTTTTTCGCTTCGCTGATCAGTGCATCAAAAGTCTCTGTTATTTGCTCTTTGCTCGTGATTTCCGGCAAGCTGTTAACTTTCACTTCCGATTCAATGGGTAGTCCGGCCTCTTTAGCCAACGCTGCTCTTGCGATTTTGACCTGTTTATTTTTGTTACTTAGTCTCAATTTGGCCTGAGTCCAATCTGATTGCGCAGCCAATACATCCGATTTAGATTTCAAGCCTGCTTCCCAAAGATGTTTAGTCGCTTCAAGGCGCTCTTCGGCCTCTCTTGCCGCCGCGAGCTCGACTTCGAAAAGTCCTTTGATGGTGAGATACTCATAATACGAGCCGAGCAATTTGATGATTACTTCCTGCATTGCCCAGTCGCGGCTCCAATTGGCAATTTTCAGTCCCTCTTTTGCTTCTTCGACGGCAGCGCTCCGCTCGCCGAAATCGAGGAGCAGATAAGAGAGCATCGCTCCTGCGTGCGCTCTGTAGTCGGTGATCTCAGGGCCGCCTAAAAATTCAAATGTTCTCAGCCTCATTCCATCCGCTTTGGCGTCGATGCGCGGATACCATTCACTTTTCGCTAGCCCTACTCTTGCGGCTGCAGCTTTTGCTCTGTACCAAGCGTATTTTGTTTCAGGGTTGTTTTGGAGTGCGATATCGATAAGGTCTGTCAAAGAGAGCTCGGCTTCTAGATTGATGTTTTCTTTTGCCGTCTCCTTTTTCTTGTCGAGGCTGCTTGAGGACTGATAGGGGGCAAACGTCCCGTCGAATTGTTGAACGGGTTTTGAACATGAAAGCAGACTTAAGAAAAAAAACAGACTGAGTCGTTGACGCATCTTGTAAGACCTTAAAAGAAAAAAGCTTGGAGCCGCATTATACTTAAGCGCTGAATTATTCCCAAAATTGTCAAAATGCTTGATCAATATTAAAAAATTTATTAAGATTCTTGCCTTTCAAAAGCCGCATAGGCTAGAGGAGTGCAAGATGTCGGTACAATGGAAAGATCATCGATCCGCTGAATCATCGGGTGGACAATTTTTAGAAGATCAAAATCCCTTAGTTTTGCCTCGGATTGTGAAAGAGGCGGCTAGGGAGTTTTCCGAGATCGTTTTTTCTGAAGAGCTGTGTCTTCGTTGGGCCCTTGCTTGGTCCAAGTTGGTCCCCGATCATTTATTCCGCGCAGGGGAGTGGAGGAAAGATCGGCAGCACTTGCAAGAAACGTGCATCGCTTTGGCGATTCGGTCTATCTGTTTGCTTTCAAAACAATCTTCGTCTCCTGAGTTGGCTTCTTTTTTACGTGTATGCAGAGAGGCTCGTCTATTTTTTCGAGGAGATCAAGAGGCCCATTGCCGTATATACGATGAGATGAATCAAGTTGATCATTTGGACGATCTAAACACTTTTCAGATCGCACCCCCTTCTCCATTCGACCATTGGCCTGAAGGACATTATTTAAGCTGGGGCCCTTCTATGTCCATTGCCAGGGGAATCATTGGAGATACGCCTATTTCTTTTGATGCCGATACGGGCCTTTCTGAACATGTGCTCCCTCCAGAGAGGATCTCCCGCAAGGATTGGAAGGGCCTTTTAAAATCTTTGAAGAAAATGGCGCTGCATGTAACGGGCTTTCGGAGTACGTCTTCAGGGCCTTTGGGTAAAAGGTCTAATTTTGAAGGCTCTTCTTTAGTTGAATTAGACGGGCCTTTCACTGTTGTCAACTTGATCCGAGGAGGTTTTAACCCTTTTGCGGTGTTGGATACATCGCAAGGCGACGATTGGCAAGAAGGCGCTAAGTCCGTTCATTACTTTTCTTATATTCATTTAGCTTGCTCGTTTGGAACAAGCGAAGTTCTTAGGGCTTTAATGCAGCTAGACATAGAGGAGTTTCGGCGCCGATACGCCGCCCTCGATGAACAGGATGAAGACACCCCTTATCGGCGGGCTGTCATGAACCAAAGGCATCCTTCTGTTTTGATCCCTTTACTTGAAGAAGCTGAAGTTGATAGAGAAGGACGTTTGGGGATGGAAATAGCCAAATGGTCGAACAGAATGGAAAGACCTCAGTGCGTTCCCTTTGACATGGATAGGATCTTCTCGGGAAACGAATGGCGGAATTATACCGACAACTATTTGATGCTGGCTGCTGTAGGCGGAGATTTGGAATGGGCCGTCTATCTCGTAGAACAAAAAGAAAGAAAGGCTATGGATGCCCATATGGCCTTCTGTCCTGAGGCGACAAAAGAGCAATGTCTTCTTGTTGCTTTCGATGCTGCGCGCTCTTTTGTCAATCGGCGAACTGTATTTGGAGGGCCGTCGGGGACTCAAGTTGAAGAAGCTCTGAAAGCAGGAC
>DAINNB010000104.1:0-5987 GCA_036736085.1 Chlamydiales bacterium | reverse complement strand
CATGCAGTGCGGCGAGCCTCACTCCACAAAAGGACATCTGCCTTTGGAAACCTATGTAATACAGAGAAATGAATGAAAATGATCAGCATTTATTTTAATGCTTCTAAAAAATGATCATGTGAGTGAATGAAAATTTCATGGAAACTCTCCCAATCTTCCGATGAAGAAAATCGAAGTGGGCAATTTAAGTCGAAAAACTTGATCACAGGAATTTTTATGAGCTTACTGTCTGTTTCGATCGATTTTTCTTCCCATAGAATATTATGTTGTGAATTCCCTGCTATCCCCAAACCTAAATCACATAATTTCAATTCTTGAAATAGTTGTATAAATTCTTGCACTGCCCTTCCTGTCAATGGAGCCGCCTTTTCAGAAATGGAATCTTCATAGCTTCCACCTCCCATAAAACGTTGAATTAAAAAATATCCATTTGAACGTTTAATTAAAGCAGTTGGAGGGACCTCGAGACATTGAAATTGATTTGCCACAATACTTTTATCTACTGATTTAATTTTTTCCAACTCCTCCGAAACAGTCTCAATTCCCCTCTCATCAAAAAATTTCATCACATAATGAGGAAGATCTTTATAGGTCCAGACCTCTTTTGACCAACCTGATCCAAGCTTTCGCCAACCAGAAGGTTGTTGCCTCTTAAAACATTCGTTTAAAACCGGCCGCGCATATCCTCTTTCAATACACTCTTTTCGATTCAGACCGTATTGTCCTGATTCAAAATACTCAATCCTGTTTCCATAAATTCGCAAAAATTGTGTTATTTTTTCTCTCCCTTCCGAGGGCAAGTTAAAAACCTCTTCAATAACAAGAGAGGGAAAAGTCTCAGAAAAATCCAAAAAGAAATCTTCGTCTAATTCAACGATCTTTGCCTCCTCGACTGCAGAAGTCTCGTCAGGTCGGCTATTGAGGCTATTGTCATTTCGAAGAGCGTACACACTAGCTCCAAGCATATTCAGTAACGGGATTCCTGCTAGCGTACATTCCATGATCTCTTGAAATCTTTGTAACTGGGCGGTTGATGCACTATAAGGAGTAATGGAGCGGCCGCAAAGGTTCAGCGAGGAAGTTGAAGAACCAGAATAGAAGATCAAGCTCAAAATAAGAGCCACACAACCGAATGAAAAGAAAAGCGCGAACTTCTTACTTATATCAAAAGAAAAGCTAGAGGCAACATGCTCGCTTTGCCCGCTACCGACGCTCGCCATTTTTAATGAACTCCCATCATTTTTGCATAATTTTACAGCGTATATATAAATTTCTTAGAAAGAAACGCCCTCAAATTTGATCAAAATTTCTAATCTAGAAATATGTAAAATATTGATTTCAAAGGACATGCAATCAATTCGCTCCTTTTGCAAGTCAGGAATGTGTTGTTTTTCTCATTTAGCAAAATCTTGGCAGGTGCTATCGCGGGGCGTCGCCCCGTACCCCACCAAAGGACTCCGTTCTTTAGAAACCTACTTGGTTTATTTGTAATTGGATAAAAACGGAAGAAAAAATTATCATACGTCGTAATTTTCAAGGTTTTTATCAGTGTCATTTATTTGAATCGTTAGAATAAAGAGGAATTGGATTGCCAATGGGCAAAACAATTGCCTCATCGATGGAGTCCACTTGTTTATAGAGTTGGTTTGGTTGCGCTGGCGATTCTAACGGCTTGTCTTTTGGTTAAACATCCTCTTTTTACTCTTTCTGCTATTGCACTTATTCCCGTAATCATTTGGGGGAAAATGATTGTGGAGTTGATTCTTTGGCGGCCTCGCACAGACGATTTTAGATAAGTGCTGCGGGCTGGAAAGATCTTTTTGATCGCTGCAAAAATGAGCGGTTCAAGAATGGCTCTTTTGTTAAATGTGAAAATTTGCGAAACTCGTTGGCATATGAGTCCACCAAACTTGAGTCCCTGGCGCTCTTTTTTTTGGCCCATTCACAAGAATGAGCTTAGGAAGTTCTTGTCGCTGTTCGCGATTTTTTTCTTCATTTCTTTTAACTACAATGTATTGAGATCCTATAAAGACACCATTGTTGTAACAGCTTCTCAATCGGGCGCAGAAGCGATTCCTTTTATTAAACTCTGGGCCGTTTTGCCTAGCGCTATTTTGTTTACTCTGCTCTATACGAGACTGTCGAATCGATTGAATCGGGAAAAGGTGTTTTACATCATCATGTCGATTTTCGTCGGGTTTTTCTTTTTGTTCACATTTGTCCTCTACCCAGCTCAAGATATTTTGCATCCGACTCATCTTGCAAGCAAGCTGCAAAGCTATTTGCCGTCCGGGTTTAAGGGGTTTATCGCGATCTACCGCAATTGGACGTTTACGCTTTTTTATATCATGGCAGAACTTTGGTCGACGACGATCTTCTCTGTACTCTATTGGGGTTTTGCCAATGAGATCATCTCTGTCGGCGAGGCTAAACGTTTTTACGGGCTGATTACGTTCGGAGGCAATATCGCCGGCATGTTTGCCGGTTACGCCGCAATTATTTTTTCAAGCTGTCAATTTTTTGAATGGCTCCCCTATGGCAAAACAGCTTGGGATCAATCGATCTTTTTTGTGGGATGCGCAGTAATCAGCTGCAGCATTATCACTATGATGATCTTCCGCTGGCTCAATATTCATGTCATTCGTCCTTCGGAAAAAAATGCCCCGCCCAAAGAAAAGATCCGCATGTCCATGCGGGAAAATTTTGCTTACCTTTCCCGCTCAAAGTATCTTTTGTGCATTGCACTCATTGTATTCGCTTACAATTTAGCGATCAATTTGATCGAAGTTGTCTGGAAAGATCAGATGAAAACTCTCTATCCTAATCCCGCCGATTATAATACGTACATGGGCCAGGTCATGTTCACCATGGCTATTTTAGCAAGTCTTGCCAGTTTGCTCACAACAAGCAAAGTCATTCAGCATTATTCTTGGACAGTCTGCGCTTTGATCTCTCCCATTTTAGTCACCATCACGGGCATTTTGTTTTTCCATTTCATCATTTTCCCCAATCACGGCCTCTCTTGGATTGTGGGAAGTTTTGCCGTATCTCCTTTAATGCTCTGCGTTACGTTGGGATCGATCCAAAACTGCATCAGCCGCACATGTAAATACACTTTCTTTGATGCAACGAAAGAGATCGCCTTTATTCCTCTCAGCAAAGAATCAAAACTTAAAGGAAAAGCTGCCATCGACGGGGTCGGTTCGCGCATCGGCAAGTCAGGCGGGTCTGTTGTACATCAAAGCTTGATCCTCCTTTTCTCAACAGTCGCCGGAAGCATCCCTTACGTCGCCGCTATTTTCCTCGTGGTAGCCGGCATCTGGATCGTATCGGTCATCTATCTAGGAAAACAGTTCGATCAGGCAACCGCTCAGCCGAGCGGGAATTCCACTAGCCTCAGCTAAAATACAACGTTTTACAAGTCATTGAAAATTAGACAGATGCGTAAAAACGTATCACCAAAATCGGTTTTCTTGATTTGGTGATACGAAACGGCTCGATGATTTGTATCAGCAAAATCGGATAAATTTGTGATTGTTGACTTTTCCCGCATCCTCCCCTAGAATAATAGACTTATTTAAGAAGAGAAGACTATGTTATCCCAGGAAATTCGACGCGCTTTTCTAAACTATTTTAAAACTCAAGGACACACGATTGTCCCCTCATCTCCCGTCATCCCTCATGACGACCCTACGCTGCTTTTCATCAACGCCGGGATGAACCAATTTAAAGATGTATTTTTAGGAAGATCAAAAAGAGACTATACTAGGGCCTCTACGACGCAAAAATGCATTCGGGTCGGAGGCAAACACAACGACTTGGACAATGTGTGCCATACCTCGCTGCACCTGACCTTTTTTGAGATGCTGGGCAATTTTTCCTTTGGCGACTATTTTAAAAAAGAGGCGATCGGCTACGCGTGGGATGTCGTGCAGAATGTGTTCGCGTTCGATCCTGAAAAAGTATGGGTTTCTGTTTATAAGGATGACGATGAGGCTTTTGCTTTATGGGAAAAGCATGTGCCGTCAAGCCGCATTGTCCGCTTTGGAGAAAAAGAGAATTTTTGGGCAATGGGCGATACGGGCCCCTGCGGTCCTTGCTCGGAGCTGCTCTATGACCGAGGAGACAAGTATGGACCTGCGCGCAATCCCAAAGAAGATTTGTCAGGCGAAAGATATTTAGAATTTTGGAACCTCGTCTTTATGCAATACTCCCGCAGCGCGGATGGGACGATGGAGCCGCTGCCCAAACAATCGATCGATACAGGAGCGGGATTGGAGAGAGTCGTATCTCTTCGAATGGACGTCGACAGCGTTTTTCAAACAGACATTTTGCGCAGCTTGATCAACCAGGTCGAGCAATTAAGCGGTCTTGTTTATGACGAAAAAAATGTGCACCAAGCGCCTGCTTTCCATGTGATCGCCGACCACATCCGAAGCCTCTCTTTTTCGATTGCCGATGGCGTGCAGCCGAGCAATACGGATAGAGGCTATGTACTAAGAAAAATTTTACGAAGAGCAGTTCGCTATGGCAGGCAATTAGGAATGCAAAAGCCCTTTTTAGCGCAAGTATTGCCGAGACTTGTCTCAGAGATGGCAGAAGACTTCCCCGAACTAAAGGCTGCAGAATCTCGAATCGCGGAAATTTTAACGCTAGAAGAAGAGGCGTTTATTCGAACGCTGCAAAGAGGTGGACATCTGCTTGGGCAAGTAATCGAACGTTCCCGCAAAACATCGCAGATCATCACAGGCGAAGATGCGTTTAAATTAAAGGACACTTACGGATTTCCTCTAGAAGAGATCGCCCTTATGGCGAAAGATGAAAACCTCTCGATCGATCTTCCAAAATTCAACGCTCTTGAAGAAGAAGCGAAAGACAAGTCGAGAAAAGCTCATAAAACGGCAACCCAGCAGTTCGACCAAAACTTTTTCAATGATTTTACCAAGACACATTCAAGCTGCCAATTTGAAGGATATCATGCGACAAGGATCCAGGCGAACCTGATCGGGCTTGTGGCAGACGGACGCTTCGTCGATGAAATTTCGGAAGGGACTGAGGCGATTTTGCTCCTCGACAAAACTCCTTTTTACGCCGAAATGGGCGGGCAAGTAGGCGACACGGGGACGATTTCAAAAGACGGACATGTCTTTCACGTCTATGATTGCACCTCTCCCTTTCCTGGCGTCATCGCCCACTTAGGGAAAATGGGTCATGGAACACTGAGAAAAGCAGATAAGGTGGAGGCTTCCATCGATCTCAAAAGACGGCAAGAGATACAAAATAACCACACCGCCACCCACCTTCTCCATTGGGCTTTGCAACAAGTATTAGGGCCTCATATCAAACAAGCAGGCTCTCTTGTGGAAGAGGGAAGGCTTCGGTTCGATTTCAGCCATCATAAATCGGTCTCGCCCGAAGAATCAGAAGAGATTGAACGGCTCGTCAATAACAGCATTCGGACCGACGTGCCAGTGCAAACATATGAACTCTCGTATGATGAAGCGCAAAAAAGGACGGACATCAAGCAGTTTTTCGGAGAAAAATATGGAGATCGGGTCCGTGTCGTCGACCTCGAATCCTCTAAAGAGCTCTGCGGAGGAACGCATACATCCCGAGTCGGAACAATCGGGCTCTTCAAAATTTTGAAAGAAAGCAGCATCGCAGCAGGCGTCAGACGGATCGAAGCCGTCACCGGTCACTATGCAGAAGAGCTCGTGCGCCAAGAAGAGAAAACCTTGCTACAAGCTGCCTCTTCGCTTAAAGCGACGCCAGCGACGCTTTTAGAAAAAATCAATCAGCTGCTCGAAGAAAACAAAACGCTTGCAGCTGAGCTCAAAACAGTTCGCAAAGGGCAATTAAAACAAGTCGCCCAAAATTGCTTGGCCGCCAAACAAATGATACACTCGGTAGCCCTTATCGCCGAACAGATCGATATTCCCAGCGAAGAGCTCAATCCTTGCGCAGAAGAGATTTTGTCGCATCTGAAA
>DAINNB010000103.1:0-5991 GCA_036736085.1 Chlamydiales bacterium | reverse complement strand
AATCGAATAAAAAGTTCGGGTTAATATCAATTCAATATTGGCCCGAGCTTTTTATTCGATTTAATAGGCTTTCAATGAGGTCCTTTTGGGTGCCATTGAGGAGGAACGGGTATATACCGTTCGTGACTCAAGAACGGTATAATCTATTGAATTATACAGATCTTCACGCCTTTTGCTATCCTTTTTTCAATATACCGTTGGTGACTCGAGAATCGACTATTCGACAGGTTCAAAGAGCCCCTCAAAAAAACTTTTTCCAAAATAAAAATGAACTTTGCAAAAAATAAACCATTGTAGAAAACTACTTCCTTCACGATTTAGAGCTACCGCTTTCGAGGTTCTCTTACGTTGTTTTTTAAGTCAGGACTCTAAACAACCAATTAAAGAAATTTTATGACGCCCCTCTCTTTCTCATCCTCTTCACGGTCGATAGATTACCCTCCTCCTATCGAAATTCAATCAATCAAAGAACAAACAGAAATCGAGCAAATTCAACATGTCGTTGTTCGAAATGAAGGGCCTTCTAGCGAAGAGGAAGTTCAACTTCCTCAAGGACCTGACATAAAAACCCTATTTTATGAAAACGGCAATATGTACTTAGGAGAAATGAACGATAAGGGCCAGCCTCACGGAAAAGGTCTTCTTATCTATGGAAATCAAAAGACCGACTTCCTCCTATCCGAAGCTAATCCTTTAAAGCCAATCCATCAAACCGTCTATAAAAAAGCCAAACCGTACACGACCTTAAAAATATTCAAAAAATCCTATGAGGGAGAGTTCCAAAACGGAATCCCAGAAGGACAAGGGAAATTGATCTTTGTCAACGGTCCTTTGAAGTCACTTGAAGGAAAATTTAAGAAAGGAAATGCCCCTGGCTACATAGAAGAAATAAAACTTGTGGGACACTCCCATACATTTTATGCAGGGCAAATAGATAGTCTTGGGAACTATCAGGGCAAGGGATGGCTCTTAGACGGAAGTTCAGGCCATGTTTATCAAGGCGATTTCGAAGCAGGCTTATTGCATGGGAAAGGGAAAATCACCTACAAAACATTCGATACCTCAAAAGACTGGGGATATTATGAAGGTGATTGCCATCGCAACCTGCCACATGGAAAAGGACTTTTAATTTATTCAAAAGGCAACCAGGGCCGCAAATTATTGTATCAAGGAGAATTTGAACACAACTGTCCTCAAGGGCTAGGAACCCTTGTAAAAAATACCATGAGCGGAACCTGCGAGTTAAAAGGGTTATTTGAAGAAGGGGACTTTGTATCAAACTCCGATCTTTTTCACTTTCGACGACTCAACGAGCTTCTTTGCAAATATAAAAAATCCCTTGGCGAAGGAGTGAGGATCCGCCGCAAACGAGATGATCTTCGCATGGATTTTCTTTTCATTGGCCGCTTTGACAGCAAGCTCTCAGGAGTGGGCGCCAAGATTTCACGCAAAGGGGAAATCCAAGGAGAAGGGATATTCTCCCAAGGAAATTTGATAAAAGAACAGCCCTTAAATTCTTGTCTTATCTATACAGAAATACAAGAAAGCGGCTTGAAAGAAGAAAATCAGCACAGCACAAAAGATGTTGAAATAAGCTCCGAAAAGCTTGAAGAAACTGAAAATCTCTATGACTCTTCCGATAAGAAGCCTCCAAATTCTCCCCAATATGAGTTCGTTTTAAATCGATTTCAAGGCAGCGAATTCCTTTGCCCCAAGAAAACGATCCTTTCTTTTGAAGGACAGTATTTACATGCCAATCGATTAGGAGGAGGAGATATTTCAAAACGATCGTTTGTCGTCTCTCAAGCCCCTCTAAAAGAAAAATATGATGTGTTTTGGCAAATCGTTTTAACTACCCAACCTTTACTTTTCGATCTGACCAAACAAGGAGAGGTCTATTCTGGGCTAGAACCCCCTTATTATCCTGTTTGGCTTTATGAAACAGTAGATTTTGGAAACATCTCAGTCACTCTCGAAGAAATAACCAGATCATCGAGCAGTTTTGTATCAGCCTATCTCGTGAGTGATGGAAAAAAAGAAGTGCGCATTCAACGATATCACTATCTAAACTGGCAAGAACATACAACGATTTCTTTAAGCGAGCTAAAAGCTCTCAATCAAAACGTAGAATAATATTCTATCGATATGGACGGGCCGCTTTGGGTTCACTGCAAGGCGGGATTAGAACGGTCTGGATGTTAAGTCGCAGCTTTAATTATAAAAGAAAAGGTCATGTCCGGCGAAATCACATTAGACAACTTATATGATAATTTAGATAAATTATTCGTTTTACTAAGAGAACAAAGAGGCCCCAATTTTCTCTCAATGCCTAGATTGGTAGACTTTTTGAGAGAATACGCCCTATCTCTTTTGGTAAATGAGGATTGAATCAAGTAGTTGACGCACGATCTTATTGAAAAGGGACATGAAGAGCGTAGGCTTGATAATCAGATAAAGAGCTGATAAGCCCCCCCGTCAGTTCTTGCAAGGCCATAAAAAAAGCATAAAGCGAAGCAGGTCCTTTTTCTTGATACTTTTTCCCGCAAAAAAAACCTGAATCTAGGATTAAAAGGCCGTCTATCTCCGAATGCTCAAATTTTTTTTGCTAAGTGTCCATGGTTTTCCACCCTCTATATCCCACGGCAAAATAGGGAATCCGTTGAGACATTTTCCCATAACTGATCCAATCGGCGTAACTTCTGCGAAGCGCTTTCAAGCGATTATAAGAAGAGAGGACCTCTTCCCACTGGCCGCTCAAATCGGATTTCACCTCAATGACAGCGCAAACTCCTTCTGCTAGATAAAGGCGAGGCGTATGAACGGCGCAAAGCAAAGGGAAACTAATAGAGTTGCCATATTCAATCACAATATCCAACTGGCCGGACCTCTGTCCCGAAAGGTCCGTAATATCCCCCGAGCCAATACGAAAGGGAGGCGCGATGATATGGCTCAAGGCATACTGGATAAATAGCTCTCTTTCCAATCCCTTTGTCGAAGAAGAGAGCGTCTGCCCGCCTGTATCGAGAGCACAAAAAAAGTCTAATAAAGCCTGCAGGCGGTTCATTACATGATGATTTGACATTTTCACTTCTATTTTTTTGTTTCAAATAAAATTAAAAATATCACGCAAAATAATAAAACCTAACCATTTATTAAATTAACCATTCAATTTAATTAGATCTTAATACAAAACAAACGCAAAAAAAAATAATCGGAGATTACCTCATGATACCTCTAGCTAAAAATTATTATTATTTCTTAGAAAAAAAATTATTCGAAGCCAATCAATCCGTCTCTTGAGTAATATACCGAAACAACCTGAAGAATCGGTTTTTGGCAAGGCGACGCCTCAAAATTTTGATTCGGAGCGAGCGACCATTGCCGGAGGCAAGGCGCGAGTAAGAATCAAAATTTTGAGGTAAAGCCAACGCAGCCAAAAAACGATTCTTCAGGTTGTTTCGGTATAGATAATGTGTTCATTCATTTATTGTCAGACGGAACCGTCGAGGGAAATTATCTCCTCACTACACGTTATGGCTGGGGTTCGCCCCATACCCAAGTTTGCAGGGTTACCCCTGTGGATCAAACAATGATTGTCTACCCTGGTCAGGTGGGCGTGGCGATGCCAAAAAGTTATGGAGCCGTTCTCCCTCAAACAGCAATAACCAATCACCTTCCAAAGCAAGCCATCATAGACCAAACTGGAGGTCTAATGGGAACCGCGATACCTACGATTACAGAAGGTTCATAAGCCGAAAAGCCGCTGCGCATTTTCCGCAGTGATCTTGGCGATCTCTTGCAGTGGCATCCCTTTTGCGTCAGCTAAGCATGCAGCCGTTTCCACGAGATAAGCAGGCTCATTTTGTTTGCCTCGATGCGTTTGAGGCGCTAGATAGGGAGCATCTGTTTCGATCAAAATCTGCGAAAGCGGCGCTGATTTTGCAACGTCTCGCAAAGCTTGGCTTTTTTTAAACGTCGCAATGCCACTGAATGACAGATACCATCCTCGCTGAAAAACCCCCAAAGCCTCTTCAGCCGTTCCCGTAAAACAATGCAAAACGGCGGGTCGATTTAGATAGTATTCGTCTGTCAAAGCAAATAAATCAGCAAAAGCTTCCCGGCAGTGAAAGACGACAGGAAGATCGCATTCCAAAGCGAGAGTTAAATACTTCTTTAACGTCTCATGCTGCAAAGCGCGAGGCAATTCTTCATAGTGATAATCCAGTCCCGTCTCTCCCACGGCTACGAGCTTGCCTGATCTGGCCGCATCGGCAAAAAAAGAAAAGTCAGATGAGCCTTGCGTCACTACATCGTGGGGCGGAATGCAGCCAGCATTCACAATTTCCGGATACGACTGAGAAAGCAAAAGCCCATCGATGAGGGCCTGCGGATGGGTACAGATATTCACAATGCGGGAAATCTGTGCAGCCCTGGCCCTTTGCATAATGTCCGCAATATGAGGCAATAGAGGCGGCTCGCTAAGATGAGCGTGAGAATCGATGTACATGAGGCAGTCCTTGACATTTAGAAGCGGTTCGATTATCTCCTTCTTTGAATTCTTACTCAAGAGGCTCTATGCTCCTTTTTGCAGCCGGCAATCCATTTATTTCCGCCTATTTGCAATCCGACTGGTTTGGCAAAGGCATTTTTTGGAGTTTATTTATCCTATCGGGCATCTCATGGACCCTTTTGGCCTATAAAATCTGGATGGCGTCGCAAGTGAAGCGCTCATCAAACCTATTTGCAAGTCAATTCGACGAATCCATCGATCTGCTCCACTTACAATTTTCCCCTAAAAAAGGAGTGATCAGAGAACTGCCCCATCCCTACTTTGAAATTTACAAGGCGCTCAAAAAAAATACGCTGCAGATCATGGATAGAAACCACTATCTCGCTAAAGAGGCTTTTTTATCGCAGGCCGACTTAGATTTAATTTCTTCAAATACCTATTCGATGATCGCCATGCAACATAAGCTTCTCGAAAAAAATCTCTTTATTTTGTCGACGATCGTCACGCTCGGCCCTTTTCTAGGACTTCTTGGAACGGTATGGGGCATTTTACTTACTTTTTCCCATTTACAAAATGCGCAGGCAAGCACGTCTATGCTCTCCGGCCTTTCCATGGCGCTAGCCACAACGGTCGTTGGCCTTGTCGTTGCGATTCCGGCTCTTATCGGTTACAACTATTTAAAAAACCGCGGCAAAGAATATCGGCGCGACATGGAGCATTTTTCTGATTTGCTTCTCACAAACATCGAACTCCAATATAGAAGATGAAAAGACGAAGCCGGGCTGCAGAAGAATCCTCCTTGGAAGAACCGCTAATCAACCTTACCCCTCTGATCGACGTGGTCTTCGTCGTGCTCATCACCTTTATGCTCATTGCTCCCGTTTTGCATCTCGACCACGTTGAACTCGCTTCCAGTGGGCAAGCGAAAGAACACGTTGCTCCCAATCAAAGCCCTTTATCTATTCACGTCAAAGCAGACAACACCATTTGGTTTCAAGGGCGCTCTTTATCGGTCCAGGAGTTGGAAGCAAAGCTCAAACTGGAAAAAAAATCCCACCCTGGCCAGACGCCTCAGGTCATACAGGATCATAGGGCATCATTCGGAACCTACCAAACAGTGAAAAACACATTAGAAAATTGCGGGTTCGACCAAATGGATGTGGTGCTGAGCCCCGCGCGATGATGAAAAGAATATTCCATTATTTTCTTCTCCTCAGTCGCCAAAAACAGTTGATTGTTGTTGTCTGGACTATTCATTTTTTTGCCCTGCTTGGATTGATCGCAAATCACTTTTGGACGAGATCGCCTCCCAAAAATCAGCCTATCGTTGTGAGGACTTTTTCACCTTCGAATTAAAAAAAAATCTCGGCGCCTCTTGCAAAAGTTTCTAGCGCATCAGTCAAACAAAAACCCTCAACAAATCCAGCCGCTGCCAAACCTACGCCAAAACCGCCCGCCAAACAACAAATAAACAGCGAACT
>DAINNB010000102.1:0-6030 GCA_036736085.1 Chlamydiales bacterium | reverse complement strand
TCGATTTCAACGCAGCCATAAATGTATGGGAATGACACCGAACAAGCAACGGTGTCCCCATTTTGGAGCTTAGACAATCCTACGAATGCTGGCTGACCTAGTAATCCAAATTTTAAGTATTTAACAACATGAGCTGCAGTGAGAATACCATAGACCACATGTGCTAAAGTGCTAAATTTAACAAAAGTGCCTGAACCGATCGGCGGAGGTAGTTCTGAAGAGCCCAAGTAACTTCCCAGAGAGACGTGAAATTTCAAGACATGCTCTTCAATCTTATTGAGAAGCTTTTCTAATTCCTTTTCTGCAGTGGCATTCATAGTTTAACGGTTTTAGGGGTTGAGAACCTTTCAAATTTAAGAAAACTTATAACAGAAGCTTTGATCTTTTTCACTCTATTTCAGCAGGAATCAAACAGAGGTAAACAGGAGTATATAGCAAATATCGTGAAAGAGATGGAATCCTGACAAAAGTTCTGACATAATGCCATATGTTGTGTGTGTATGGCGAGTATGTCAGAACGAAAACGACTGTTTTTCAAGCAGTTATAAAGATGGGGCAACCTGGACTTGAACCAGGGACCGACGGGTTATGAGTCCGCAGCATCCGCGCCACTTCCCAGCAGCTAACTCCCCTAAACAATAGCGGAAAGTGTCCCTTTCCAGCTACTGCGAACTGTCGTCATTTATCGCACTTTTTTGCATGGCAGTGGTCCACAAATGGTCCACAGAACTTGCTTGAACGTGTCAGGGACCTTCATAGCCGCAGACCCCTGCACGAGGAGAGTTGACAAGAGGCATGAGCATATAATCATCACCTTCATCTACAACACACATGTGCTTTTTGCTGCAGGGAGAGCATGTCGTGTCGCCACACTGAGAACAAATGACGCTCGCTGCTTTTTTGCAAGATTCGCAAGAAAAGGCAGGGGGATCATTTTGCATGAGTATCGTTACTTTTTTTTGCTGACAAGCATCGATTTTTGCCACAACTTGAATTTCCAGATCAGTTGAGGAGCCCATATCATAAACATATTGGCATGTTGAGCCAGGGGATAAAAGCTGGCCTATTTGATTTTTCATCGATTGGCTGGGATTTCCAGATGCAGAGTGAGACATATAGTGACGGCCTCCGATTGTGAATTCACTCAAGTGACCGCAACACTCAAGCCATATGCCTCTTAAAAAGGTATCCAGAAGGCCTAAAGAAGCATTTTTTGGAATCGTCGCAAAAATCCAATACATGTCAGGCTGTTCAGACCATGAGATTCGGATCAGGTATCCTTCTGTCATTGATGGTGAGGGGATGTCGGATTTCAAAGCGCATGTAACTAAATGAGCCCCTGCTTGCGCTGCGCCATATATTTTTTCGTACTTGGGGCATTTGCCTTTAGTTTTTATTTTCATACGGGCTTCTTATTTTGAAAATCCGATGTTAAAAATTCTATGTTTTGGAATTTTTCTGCTAATTGGTTAATCCATGCTCCATTTTTTGAAAAAATTTCCCAAAAACCCCCATCAATCATTTCGATAACAATATCGCATGTTTCGTACATTTCTTTATCTTCTTTATAACGATGAATGTTTTCTTTCGTTTTGCAGGCAATAATAGTTAGGTCGATTTCTTGAAAAATCTTTTTAGATGTTTCTGAAATTGACTCAAAAGTAGCAGTTAAGCCACCTTTCGATTGGTTGATTTTTTTTTGTAATTCAATGACATATTGTCCTTCATTCTTGAGAGGCGTTACGTCTAACCACAACCATGCCCAGAAAAATTGCTTTTCATCCTGAATAGTTTCTAATAGATTACTTAGAGGTACACATTTCCCGTTTTTTATATCTGATATTCGAATTCCTTTACTCTTCATTCATAACTCCATCCAGTAACGGGTTTACCTATAGGATCTCTGATACGTGTTCCTCCTGTAGGATTTGGTTTATGTTCATGTTGATGAGGATTAGGATGATTTTGAGGTCGTCCATGATCGGTAAAATCTATGTCACGCACTGGGTTGCCTTTCTCGTCAAACTCTCTAGCTTGTGGATATTTACCGTGCCGACCCTCTTTGGTGCCAAGTTGAGTATGGGGTGCATCGACATCTGGAACATGTATGCCCACCGGATTATTAGGAAGAGGTCTGTCAGGAACATAGACATCGGTGTTTTTCCAAGAGATATTAGGAGCTTTAATATCTTGAGCATGATAGGTAGTTGTTGCGAGTCCGAGACCCATCAGCGCAGCTCCAGTGCTTGTTGTTAATCCCAGACCAAAGGTGAATCCACCAACAGTAACCACTTCAAGCGCAAAACCGCCAGCCATGATAGTTCCGCCCAAAATGATCTCTCCTAATCCTAAGAGGTATCCTCCTATGCTTTCGCCGTATGGATCTCGATATAGAAAGGGGTTATTGAAAACATATTGATAGAGATTGGAATGATCAATAGGACCTAGAGGATCTGGAGTAAGCCAACGAGTCAGTTGTGGATCATAGTAACGCTTGCCGAAATAGATAAGCCCTGTTTTTGCATCATATCTTTTCCCAGCATAGGCATAGGGGATTGCATCCGTTAACCCTAAGCCAAAAGCATCGCAAGAGTTCTCTTTAACGAGCTTTTTTGTTTTCCAATCGACGAGGGATCGGATTGTTCCCTGTACATCTTGAATGGGAGCAAAAGCTTGATTGTCAACTTCAATGGCAACGACGTTTTGATGCCCTAATATTTTGAGTTCTTTTGCCTTGCCCGATTCAAAAGATCCGATCTCTTCATTGTCGATATAAAGATAAGAGGTATTGCCTTTTTGCAGTCTTCTTCCAACTGCATCATAAACGAAATCTTCTCCTTCCGCTGAAATGAGCTGGTCGAACGCATCAAAAATGAAACCAGATTTTATGAGATTTCCATTGGTGTCGTATGAAAGTCCTTGAATTTGTCCTGCTTCATCAACAGGTTGGAGCCTTCCATTTTTCTCAATGCAGTTGTAATGCTGGTCATAGCGTGCTGTGAACTTTCCTGTTTCTGAGGTGAGCTGGGAAGCACTATCGTAAGTATAATTGACAGATCCTCTTTTGATCAGGTTGCCAGCTTTATCGTAGGCAAGTTCCTCTTTAAGGTATGGATTTATTTGGGATGTCCTTCTTACTCCAGTTTTGTCATAGGCGTAGGTGGATTGAAAGAGTCCTGTTTCTGATAATGGGAGGCCAGCTTCATTGTATTGATCATAGGTGTGTGTATAGAGGATAGATCCATTTGGATGCAGACGAGAGACTCTCTTCAGGAAAGGTCCTTCATATTCGTAAGAAATAGAGCTGTAATCGGGGAGGACTCTTATCTGTGGGCGATTCCAATCGTCATATCTGCTTTCAATCCAGAGCCCATTTGAAAATTTTTCTCTTAAAGTATTGCCAAAGGGATCAAGCGTTCTTGAAAAACCACTTCCCTGAATGAGACGACCATTTGGATCATATCGAAACTCACGGGAACCTACTTTAGTCAACTCACCTTGAAGGTTATATTGATAGGCTAGAATGGTACCATCGGGTTTGGTTTTTGTTTCAAGTTTTCCACCTGGCGTATAGGTCCAAAAAGTCGTTTGACTTCCTCCTGTTGTCATGGAAGCACGCAAGCCTCCGGGAGTATAAGAAAAGCTTAAATGACCTTGCCGAATCAGGCGGAGAGCGCAATCGTATTCGAACTCTTCTGAAACACAATCAGGGATTTCCCTTTTAAGAAGCAGGTCATGCGCGTTATACGTTTCAATGGTCTCTATGTTTCTTGGGTCTCTTATCGTCTTGACTAAGACTTGATCACTTTCATTGTAGGTAACGACTGTTTTGGCCCCTTCTTCATCTAGTGTTTCAATCAAGCGATTATAAGGATCGTAGGTAAAAGAAGCGGTGCCTGCTCGAGTGACCGTATCAACAAGGCCAGCTTGGTCGTAGGTCCAACGAGTGACGAGACGCCCGTCGATCGATTTTTCCAACATCTGCCCTACTTGATCGCGGAGGTATGTTGTAGAACGATCTGCTCGTTCTTCGACTGCTAAAAAGCCGAGAGGGTCGTAAGAAAATTTTGTTTTTCGACCGGCTCTTTCTTCTTCTATTTTACGTCCCGCTAAATCGTATTTTACCTTAGTCACGATCCCTTGTGGGTCGATTTCTTCGATTAAATCGTAGGCATCATACGCATAAGAAGTAGTATAGGAACCTACGGTTTTAGAAAGGGTTCTCCCTAATGCGTCATAGGTAAAGGCTGTTTTGAGTCCGTCAGGGTCGGTTTGCGAAACTAAAAGACCATTGGGCGCGTACTCATACGTTTCAATCCCTCCATCTGGCCCAATAACCTCTAGGGGATTGCCGTAGCTATCTACCTTAGTTTTTGTTGTGGCTTCATAGCTATCGCTCCGCTGAATTTCTCTTCCGAAAGAATCATAGGTGATTTTGAGGATTGTTGGAGGTGATTCGATCAGGATTGGTTTATGGTGAACGGAGTGGTAAGAATAACTTGTTTTTAGCCCAAGGTAATCGGTTTTCTCGATTAAATCATCCCATGCGTTATAGGTAAAACGGGTGATGTGATCGTTTTCTTTGATCGAGCACACTCTTCCTTTAGCATCAAAGGTGCGATCTATGGCAAGTTTCCCTGAAAAGGGAACTTCATGGATGCAGCGATTTCGATGGTCGTATTCATATGTAGCTGTGTGGCCTAAAGGATTTGTTTCTTCAAGAAGATTTCCTTTTGAATCATACTTCTTTGCTATTGTGTAAGCCGAATTCCCATCTGATCCAAAATGCTCTTCTTCGGAAATATTTCCATATTCATCGTAAATAAAATGGGTTTTATGAATGAGCGCCCCGTTCCAGTCGCGCTCTTCTTTCCATTGAATACGATGTAGATTAGGTCCTTGGGTGTTAAGAATATAGTGAGTGCGAGTTCTTCCCTCTTCCGCCTCTTCGATTAAGTTATTCGCTTCATCATAAAGGTAAGAGGTTTTACGAATAGGCTTTCCCCACTCTAGGGTCGTTTTGGAGGTGGGGAGGCGTGTTATTTATAAGTATGTGTATTCAGTACCGAGTCCATCATATATTTATTCTCGAATGAGCCGGCCCCTTGTAGTGAAAGTTCGCTTAATGGAAAAAGTGCCAAAATCCCCTTCGGCTTGCTCGAGAATGGGGTTGCCTTTCTCGTCGCATTCATAGTTGTAGGCAATGAGGAGGTTGCCAAAGCCATCTCGAGTTTCTATACGCTTAACGTGTTGTTTGGCGTTATAGCTAAAGATCTTTTGATTAATGAGGGTGCCGTCTAACCAATTTTCAAGAGCGGAAAGGAGGAGATTTTGACTGAAGCGGTAGATAGTAGATGCACCATTTCCGTATTCTGCTTTTGTCCAGCCACCTTTTTGTCCTGCAATCGGAGGATCGTAGGAAAAAAGAGTAGACCCAGATGGGGTATTTAGACGCTGGGTTCGGCTAACTATTCCTTTATTCTTGAAATATTCAAACGACACAGGATAGTTTTTTGCGTCATAATGTGAGAGTAAGCTCCTCTCGTTGTATTGAATCGAGTTGGAATAGATTGGATTAGATGCTGCTGTGAGAAGTGATGTCCTGTAAGAAAAGCTTTCCTTCGATTTTCCCTGCTTTACCTTGCCTTTAACTTCGAATGCGTCATAGTTGAACCTTGCCTCTCTTCCATCAGACCCAACGTAGGCGTTTTCTCCCATTTTTTTAATCGAGGCATAAGTATATTTGCCGGATTTATCTGTAGATGAGATTCTAGATAGTCCTTGGGGCTCATATTCGTAAGCGATGCGCTTTCCATTGGGAAGAAGTTCAGCTTCTAGGCGATATAACGCAGGGGATTGTTTTCGATAGATCCGTTCTGTTCCGTCTGGCCAAATAATGCGCGCTGCATCGGAATCTATCGAAAACTCAATATTGCGAAGATCTGCTGTGCTATCCGGTCTTCCTTGCCTTAAATTGCTGAAACCGTAGGAGTTGGTTTTTAGAATGCCCTTAGCCCCACGAATTTCAAA
>DAINNB010000101.1:0-6205 GCA_036736085.1 Chlamydiales bacterium | reverse complement strand
ATTTTTGGCGCTTTGAACCCTCCTAGCAACCAAATTTTGGATCACCTTGGGTATATCGTAAAAGTTATAACCAAACAAAATACACAGGCGCGCTCGAAGAGCAAGAGCACTTACCCATCCTTCTTAAGGCTATTATTTAGAAATAAACTCCCCTCTTTTGTAGAATGGGCTTCTTTAAGGGGAAAAATCATGAAAGCTCTCAACGCTATTGGACAAATTTATCGGCAATTTCGGATCACGCAATACCTCCCTCTAACAGAGCTGCAAAGTACTCTCGTTGAATTGGTCCACGAGCCTACCGGGGCCCGCGTGATGCATATCGTCAACGACGATCAGGAGAATTTATTCGCCCTCTCTTTTCAAACCTTACCGGACAGCTCCAATGGGGTCGCCCATATTTTAGAGCATACCGTTCTTTGCGGCTCTAAAAAATTCCCGATCAAAGACCCCTTTTTCGCCATGACGCGCCGCAGCCTCAATACGTATATGAATGCGTTAACGGGGCAAGATTTCACCTGCTATCCAGCAAGCTCTTTAGTGGAAAAAGATTTTTATAATTTGCTCGAGGTCTATCTCGACGCTGTCTTTCATCCCAATTTGAGAAAAGAGAGCTTTTTGCAAGAAGGACATCGGCTCGCTTTCGCAGAACCTGAAAACAAGTCATCTCCCCTTACCTTTCAAGGCATCGTCTATAATGAAATGAAGGGAGCGATGAACTCTCCCGATTCACGCTTATCAAAAATTTTGGGCTCTTTGTTGACGCCAGACCTCACGTACGCTCACAATTCCGGAGGAGAACCTGAAGAGATCCCGAACTTAACCCTCGAAGAATTAATCGATTTTCATCAGACATTTTACCATCCTTCAAGATGTCTGTTCTTTTTCTACGGGAACCTCCCTCTCGTCCAGCATCTTGATTTTCTCCTTCATCACATCCTTGGTGAAACGAAAAAAATTCCGCAACTGCCGCCAATGCCGTCGCAGAAAAGATTTACCGCTCCTCTTTACGCTCAAAAAAAATACCCAATAGCAGCGCAAGAATCCCCGGAAAATAAAACACTGGTCGCCATCAGTTGGCTCACGGCGTCCATTTCCCAGCAAACCGATCTGCTAGGACTCAGCCTCATTGCCAGCATTCTCATGGATACGGATGCATCTTTTCTTAAAAAAGCGCTCCTTCAATCAGGCCTTTGCGGACAAGCTGAAGCCTCTCTCGATCTAGAGATGAGCGAAGTTCCCTTTACCATCGTCTGCAAAGGATGCAAGGAAGGGGCCGCTGAAAAGATCAAGACATTATGTTTTACTACGCTCCAAGCATTTATCACACAGCCAATCGACCCACAAGCCATTGAGACAGCCTTGCACCAGCTCGAGTTTGAACGAACGGAAATCGGCGCTGAAGGTATTCCTTTCGGGCTCACCCTTTTCTTCCGGGCAGCCCTCGCCAAACAGCAGGGCATCGCGCCCGAACACACCCTCCTTATCCATTCGCTCTTCGACGATTTGCGAAACAGACTGCAAAGCTCCTCATTTCTACCCGACCTTGTTCGGACTTACCTCTTGCAAAATTCCCATTATGTCGTCTTGTCAATGCAAGGAGATCCCCACTTAGAACAAGAGGAAAAGGAACAAGAAGAAAAGCGTTTAGAGCATATCAAACAGCAAATGACCTCCACAGAGTGCGAAGAGATCATCCTACAAGCTAAAAGGCTCGCAGCTTTTCAAGAAGAGCAGGAAAACATTTCGCTCGATTGTTTGCCAACAGTGACTTTAAAGGACATCCCTCGAAAACCGCAATATCTTCCCTTATCCTCCCAAAAAGCAGACAATCTACCTGTCTTCTACTCTGATTGCTTTACCAATCAAATTCTCTATGCAGATCTTGTTTTTGATTGGCCTGACTTACCTAGGGATCTTCTCCTTTTTCTTTCTCTTTACGCCCGATTATTTGCAGAGATGTGATGTATAGGACGAAGCTAGGAAGAATATCTAGCTAAGATCGAAGCTTGCACCGGCGGCGGTGCGGCGAGCCTTTCTCTTTATCCGGCATTTGCAAATCCCAATCAATGCACCCCAGGGTTCTCTATTCGGATCAAAGCGCTCAAACGGCATGCAAAATCTCTTTTCGAACTACTCAAGGATTTTTCCGAAGGCATTGATTTAACAGATGAAAAAAGACTGCGCGAATGGCTTTTACAGCATGCCACAGAGCAGCAAAACCGATTCAATAAAAGCGCCCTGCACTATGCAGTCCAGTTAGGCTTCAGCGGCCTTTCAGAGCCCTCTTTTGTTTACAATGAATGGCACGGGCTCCCTTATTTTAAAGCCGTGCAAAGTTGGACAAAACATACCGATTGGATAGAGGGGCTCAAAAAGGTCCAAAGCCTTCTTTTTGCAGGGCCCTCTCAGCTCATCTTGTCCTGCGATGAGGAGCAGCGGCGTGAAATCCAACAGGAAAATTATTATGGTCTGCCAGAGCAGCTCAATAAGATCAGGAAAGAGACTTGGACGCCATGGAGAGGACATTATTCCATCCCCTCCATCTCTTCTCAAGCCCATGTGATCGCATCTCCCGTTGCTTTCACCGCGCAAACTCTTCGCACCTGTTCTTACAAAGAAATAGAGAGCCCTCTGCTGCTCATCGCGGCCGACTTGCTCGACAATGTGGTGCTGCACACTGAAATCAGAGAAAAAGGAGGCGCTTACGGCAGCGGCGCGAATTATTCTCCTTCAACAGGCAATTTCTATCTTTACTCTTACAGAGACCCAAACTTATCTAAAACCTTATCTAGTTTCCAACAGTCGTTAGAAAAAATAGCCGCGGGCGATTTTGACGAAGACGATTTGGAAGAAGCTAAATTCGGCGTGATCCAGGGATTGGACACCCCGATTCCTCCCGGGCATCGCGCCTTGACCGCCTATAGCTGGCAGCGGTCGGGAATCACTTCGGAACAAAGACAAGCCTTCCGAAATGCTATCCTTGAAGCAACCCCCTCCGATGTAGCGGCCGCAGTCAAAAAATATTTGCTTCCAGCTCGGCGGACCACAATCACGTTATTAGGCGCAGATTTATACAAACAGGAAAAAGAAAATATATCGGCCCATGACATCTGCCAAGCCGAGCCTGTTTTTCAGTAAATATATTTGCCGCTGTTGAAACATTTTAAACGAATTGCTATGCTCACGAGTTTTTTATAAAGGAGGCAAAATCCGATGGCATCATCTAAAAAACCCCATCTTTTTTTAATAGGAGCGCTTGCTTTCTCTACACATTTTCTATTTGCCGAGCTGCAAGCTGCGCCCGACACTAACGGAACAAGCTTACTAGAACAAACCTCTAAAGCTTTTACCAAAATAGCTAAAACAGCTATGCCGGCAACTGTCTTTATTAAAACCACCCTCTGCGCCCCTCAGCAAGAAGAATACATGAGCCCATTTGACTTCCATGGAGACGATTTCTTCCAGCGCTTTTTCGGCAATTCTCCGTTCGGCAGGCAGCAGCAGCAGCCAATGCAGCCTCCAACTGCCAGCGGATCTGGGTTCTTTATTTCAGAAGATGGCTACATCGTCACGAACTCCCATGTGATCAAAGATGCCAAACAGATCGTCGTTGTGCTCAATGACGGCCGTGAATTTACGGCCACAGTAAAAGGCTCTGACCCTAGAACAGACCTAGCAGTTCTCAAGATCGAAGGGGAAGGATTTCCTTTTTTAAAATTTGGAGACTCTGATGCATTAGAAATTGGAGAATGGGTGGTCGCTATAGGCAATCCCTTTGCTCTTGAAGCGAGCCTAACTGTTGGGGTCGTGAGCGCAAAAGGCAGACAGGATTTAGGCATCGCCGCCTTTGAAGATTTCATCCAAACTGATGCAGCGATCAATCCAGGCAATTCAGGTGGACCTCTTTTAAATTTGCATGGAGATGTCATTGGCGTAAATACTGCAATCATGACCCGAAGCGGCGGTTATATGGGAATAGGACTTTCCATCCCTAGCAAAATGGTTCAGCATACTGCAGATCAGATCATTCAAGGCGGCGGAGTGAAGAGAGCCTATTTAGGAGTTCTTTTACAGCCTGTCGACAAACAGCTCGCAGAAGCGATGTCTCTAGAAAAACAAGAAGGCATTTTGATCTCGGACGTCGTCAAAGGATCTCCCGCCGAAAAAGCTGGTTTAAAACAGGGCGATATCATTTTGGCCTCCGACAATAAGCCCATTAAGTCCATGACGAAATTCCGCAATGAAATCGCCATGATGCCCCCCGGATCGACGATTATGCTCACCATTTTGCGAAGCGGGAAAACTATGCAAATCACAGCTTCTATGGGGGCTCAATCGGAAGGAGAAGTAATCTCTGCTGAAGTGATCCAACAGCTTGGATTGGACATCGAAAATCTAACGCCGGAGTTTGCGTCTCGTTTCGGTTATAGCTCCGATGTCACGGGCGTTGTCATCACTCGGGTCAAACCAGGCTCTACAGCAGCAGCGGCCGGTCTTCGCCCCTCATTTATCATCACCGGCGTCGCCACCGACTGGAATGAACAGAAAAAGGTGCAAAACGTGGAAGAACTTGAAGAGGCTTTAAAGACCATCGGGAACAAAAAATATATCATTTTGATCATCAGACATCAAAATTACCAACGTTATTACACCATTAAAATAAACTAATTGCATATGATTTCTTTGGCCTATCGCTTACAAATCTTTGCCATTTTATCGATTGTGTCTATTGAGGCACAAACGAACAATGGCTTTTTTCTAAGCGACCCAAAGCAAGAAAACCTCTCCCTCCATTCTATTCTACCGGACCATGTAGGCTACGCGAGTTCGATGTTTCAAGATTCAGGCATTGGCTCTAGATATTCCGCGACTCAAGGATTGGAGGGAGTTTGCCATTGGGATCCCTGGCTGACCTCAAAGCACATAGATGGGACCCGAGAAGAAGACTTTCCTCAATTTTTCATCGACATTCTAGGCAACCCTGATGCCTATATCAATATCCTTAAAGAACAAGGTTCCACCGCCTATCGTTTCTCTCTTGAATGGTCTGTCATTCAGCCTACTTTCAAAGGACCTTATAACAAAAGCGCGATCGATCTTTATCGTCGCTTCATCCGTCTTTTGCAAAAAAACTCCATAGAACCTTACATCACTCTTCACCACTTCGTCAATCCTTTATGGTTCGAAGAAAGAGGAGCGTTCAAACATGAAGAAAACGGCGCCATCTACAAACAATATGCTCTCGACATGATTGAGCTATTTCCCGAGGTAAACCATTGGTATACTTTTAACGAAATCGGCGCATTTACATTAGAGTGTCTGCTTAAAGACCATCCTTCTCAGATCAACTCCCTGGATCAAGCGGCCCGAATGATCTGCAATATGCTCAAGACCCATTGCGACATTTACCAAGAGGCTAAAGAGAACTTGCAAAACACACAGATCGGCATCACCCATCAATGGCTCAAATTCTATGCTATCAATGGGAATCCATTAGAAAATTTTGTCTGCGATCTCGCCAATAAAGTGGCCCACCGAGCCATTTACGAGTTTTTCAAGACAGGAAACTTTAATTTCCAAGCGGGGTTTTTATCTAATGTGAACTTCTCAATTTCTCCGGAATTGTTCGCGCAAAATAATGGCTTTCTAGACCACATCGGCCTCCAGTTCTACGGGCCTGCCCACATCATTTTGGGGAGCAACGGAGGCGTTAACTTTCCCGGCCATCGGATCTATAACATCTCTTGCGAAACATTGGGCTTGGGATTTTCGTTTGGAGGCACTTGTCCTCCCGGCAAGAGCGTCATGAGCTTTGGCCCCACCGTTGATCCAGAATCTCTGATCGCCAATTTGCAAGAGGCGGTCGAACTGGGCCATCCCATCCACATTTCAGAAATCGGATGCGACGCGAGAACGCAAACTCACGGCAATCCCTCTTTTGAAATCGACGAAGAAGGGCAAAAGCAAATTTTCAAACAATACGTGCCCGTCTTGGCCCCTTTTAAAGACTATATCACAGCCTTTTTCGTCTGGACCCTTCACACAAGCACGGGCTATGATGAAAACGGCATGCTCAGACCAGCTCAACTAGAATGGAACCGAGGAGCCGAGTCGGCCCTCGGGGTATGTAAAATCTCTAAAAATGAAGACCGGCAAGTGACGGGCTATGACCTGCGCTCCGTTGGCGAATGGCTTCAAAAACACT
>DAINNB010000100.1:0-6205 GCA_036736085.1 Chlamydiales bacterium | reverse complement strand
ATTGCGGGCTTAATAAGGCTAACTTCTCCGATAGTCCTGGAGAGTGACCACAATTTTCTAAAAGCTTTATTAAATTAACGACATCGTCATTCGAGAGATTACTTGATCCTGTTGTTTTAATAACATGATATTGATTTTTTCCACAGTCTATCCCAACAATACCAGCTAAAGCGTATAAACGGGGTAACTCTTTGGATAAAGCTAGGGTATCCGCGGAGTCAAGCCCACAACTGAACCTTTCTCCGGTCGTCAGCTTCCTTAAGTCAGGTGGTTTTTCTTGTTCAAAGCCATCCTTTCCTTTTCGTTCATTGATGATGGCAATGCGTACAGCAGCTTCTGGATTTTGATGGTTAAGAACAATTGTCGCCTGCAATGTGCGTCGAGTATTTGTAGTTTCATTGAGGATGATTTTATTGACCTTTACGGACTGTTTCGAAGTGCTTTCGGTTGTATATCTGGTTGCGAATTCATCTTTATTTTCGTTCATAAATATTTAAGGGTAGCCTCTAATATTTTAATTTTCATCTTGCCATTGCTTTAGCGTCTCAAGGTCTTTTTGGTTGATCCCTTTGACGGCAGAGAGCTCTTCCAGCGTGGCTTTTTGAATGGCTTTGACGCTGCCAAAGTGTTGTAGCAGCCGTCTTTTCTTAATGGGGCCGATGCCTTGAAGATCGTCTAGACGGCTCGAAATAAGCCGTTTTGTCCGTTGTTTCCGATGGAACCCAATCGCTGTCCGATGGGCCTCGTCCCTGATTTTTTGCAGGAGAAATAGCAGGGGAGACCTGATATCGAAAATGAGGGGCTCTTTGGTCTGGGGAAGATAGATCTTTTCTTGCGTAAGGCCTTTATCGTGGCGAGCTTCGTCTTTGCTCACAGCGATCACATCAATGGAGGCGATTTGGAGCTCTTGGAATACATCAAGGGCGCAGCTGAGCTGTCCTTTGCCGCCATCGACGATGAGGAGGTCGCAAAAGTCATTGTTCTCCTTGGCTTTGGCAAAGTGACGGTAAAGGACCTGCCTCATGGCTGTGTAATCGTCCGCTTTTTCAACGCCTTTGATCTTAAAGAGCTTTGATCTCGATTTGTCTTTTTCACCTAGCTCAAAGGTCACTAAACTGGCCACTGGATCGTGTCCGGAGATGTTGGATGTATCAAAACATTCGATCCGGCGGGGGAACCTTGTTAACTGCAAAGCCTCGGATAGATCGAGAAGCATTTTTTCTTTAAGCGATTTGGCGTCTTGTTCTTTGGTAAATTGAGAAGAGGCGTTTTTTAAAGCCATCTCGACTAGCGACCGTTTTTTTCCCTTTAATGGCGTTGCAATCGCGGTCCGCCTACCGGCGCTTTCAGATAAGATCTCTTCCAAGTTGCTTTGAAGGGGTAATTCAATAGGAAGCAAAATTTCTTTGGGCATATCGGGAATATGATGATAATGCTGTAAAAGAAAAGACTCTAAGATCTCGGTGTCGTCAGACGCGATGAGATGGAAACTAAAATGTTCGGATCCCGTCAAAGAGCCGCCTCGGAACATCAGCTGAGTCAAAATCACCGCTCCAGCTTCTCGATACAGGCCCAACACATCGCAATCGTCAATTCCTTGGATATGCTGCGCTTCAAGAACATGTTCGAGCTGTTTTAGAGTCGAGAGGATCTCTTGCGCCTTTTCAAATTCCAAAGCAGCTGAGGCTTTTTCCATTTCGCTGCGCAAAAGGGGAATGATCTCTTTATTTTTCCCTTTTAAAAGGGCAATGGCCGATTTCACTTGGCCCTCGTAAGCCTCTTTTGTGCATTTGCCCACGCAAGGAGCTAAGCATTTTTTCATCTCATAAAGGAGACACGGCCTTGTCCTAGAGGCAAGTTCCGCATCGGAACATTGCCGCAAAGGAAATAGCCTAAGCAACAGCTCATAAATTTGTCTTGCAGCCCAAGCGTTAGTATAAGGGCCAAAATACATCCCGTCTTGCTTAGGTTTGCCTTTGCAGCGGACCAAACGGACCATAGGCCATTTATGGTTTGTGACCATAAGGCTGACAAATGTCTTATCGTCTTTTAGAAGGACGTTATATTTAGGCTGATGCTGCTTAATGAGTTGATTTTCTAGGATCAGCGCGTCTTTTTCCGTTAATGTGACAATGGTGTCGATGGTCTCGATCTGCGAGACGAGGTACGGGACCATTTCTCTCGAATCAGCCGGCGTAAAGTACTGCTTGAGCCTGTTTCTTAGATTTTTTGCCTTGCCGATATATAAAATCCGCTTAGAGGCGTCTTTCATGACGTAGACCCCAGGCTGATCTGGGTAAAGGCTTAGAGATTGTGGATAAAAGGGCATAAGATCTCGCACAATACCGTGTGCGAGATCATGGCGTATCCGCTTTTATTTTGCTAGGAGGAAATGGGGGAGAGAGGTCTTTAAATTTTAAGGAAGATTTTTGAGGATGGGGAATTTGATAGGTCGATAATATTGATTTTTTATGTCTTTATGTTGAGTTTAGAGTTTTTCTTTCTTTCATTATTTTTTTAAGACAATATAAAAATATCAAAGCGGATATAGGTAGTATAGCTATAAAAATGCCGTTTTTATTGGTTTTTTCTATAAGCCAGTCGGAAAGTAAAGGTATTATCCCTCCTATAAATCCATCTGCGACGTTAAAGCTAAAGGCGATACATGTAAATCTGACTTTAGCAGGAAATGATTCCGCAAGAAATGAAGGGAATATGCTAAATTGTACGCAAAAAAATAGCATGATTATGGTTATTATAAAAAGATTCCAAAATTTATCCCACCCTTGTTCAATCGAAAGAAATAGTAGAATAGAAGTTATTATTACTCCTGATGCACTAGATTTTAAAAGTTTGTCTGTTTTTTCGTTTTTTGTGTAATATCCTATCACCGGAATTAGCATGGTGAATAATATCAGGTATATTAGATAGGTGATGTCGCTTTGAATTTTATTTAGCTTTAAAAAATGTGGGTTTTCGAACAGGTAGTAATATATTAGATAGAATCCAGAAACTTCGAGTATAGAAAGAAAGAGGAAAAGGGTCATTCTTTTTTTATAATTTTTGAAGCTTGTTTTGAGTGGGTGGTTTTCGATTTTTTGTTCTGTTTTCAAACTCTCGAATTCTTCACTTTCGTGAAGTTTTTTAAACATTTTTTTTCTGAGTATCACGCCTGTTATTCCAATAATACTACTGATGCCGAAAGAAAGTCTCCAACCCCAACTGAGAAGTTGTTCGTGAGTTAAATAATTTGTAGAAAAAGTAATTAATATTAGACTGGAAATTTGACCTAATTGCGTTCCAAAGAATAAGTAGCTGCATAAATAACGTCTTCTTGTTTGTGTGCTTCCCTCAAATAGAAGACATAATGCGCCTGGCAATTCACCGCCGACCGGGATTCCCTGAAGAAGCCGCATGATGCCTAGATAAACGAGAGAAGAATAGGCCCACGTCGGAAAAGAGGGCGATACAGTTAAGATCATGCTGGGGACGGTAATAAATAGAATAGAGTAAACAAATGCGGTTTTTCTTCCCCATTTATCGCCGATGAGTCCAAATATCATTCCCCCAATAGGACGTGAAAAAAGACCGCTGCATAGAAGTAAGATAGCATAAATGAATTCGCTAAGGGGAGCCGACAGACCGGAAAAATAAGCTTCCCTTTCAAAGATCCTTGACCAATAAATAAATAGGAAAAATTCAAACCACTCAAATTGACTACTTAATGTGATAGGTAATACAAGAGACCGTTCTTTATCAGTCAATTTGAAAGTAGTCATCATTTCTCTGGGCATCAGAGGAGGGGGCTTTCATCCTCCTTATATAATACCTCTAATATCTCAAAACGCAATTTAACGTCTTCCTGAATTGTTGTAGTAGCGACTGTTTTGAGGTTTGCATGAACTTGTTGGGCCAGATCTTGGAGTAATTCATAATGACCTAGATCAGAGGAAAATCCTAGAAGAAGCCTTCCTCCAGGGGCAAGATGTTGTCTTGCTGTATGTAGGAGTTTGCGTATGGCTCTATATCCTGGATCGAACACTTGCGCCTCTTCCAGCGTAATAGGTGTGCCGGGATCTAAGAAGCCGAAAGGAAGAGCCCAGAAAATTAAATCAAAGCGACTATTTGATTTAACGCTATCTAGTACATCTCCCGTAAGAACAGAGATTTTATCATCTAAACCAAGTTGTTTGGCGTTAAGTGTAGTGTTTTCATTTGCATGGGGGTTGATATCTGTAGCAATGATTTGTAATTTAGGGTTAGAAAGGGAGGCTAAACAGCTAATGACTCCAGCTCCGCAGCCGATCTCACAAAAGTTGTGGGCTGATTTTAGCAGTTCTTGTAGCTGAGTGGCAAACCAAGCTGTAGAAGGGAAATGCCCTGCTTGGAAGACTTTTGGATGAAGTGAAAATTGACGATCTTGAATGCTAGTTTGAGTCCATTCAAAATGACGATGTTCTTCCAGAAATTTTTTAGTCTGTTTGACGCCTTGATCTTTGGGTTCATCTGAGCGAAGCAATTGATGAATGTAAATTTTATTTTTTTTGCTATCGATCTTGCCGTTAGTCTTTAAATTTGTTTCGGCATCTATTGAAAAATTAAAACGATAATATCTTTTAATTTCAAAATAGATGTTTAGGTTGTCTGGGCCAAATCCACCGCAAAGAGCAATGTTATTTAATCCGTAAGCGATTAATATATCGATTTTTTTCGTTAAGGATTCCTTTGATTCTTTGATTCCTTTGCCTTTGCTGTTGTCGAGCATAATAAAGGAATTTGTTTTCTTTGCTAATTCTCTGAATCGCTTGTTGTGGACGATCTCAAATGATGCATCGCAGAGCGGTATGTCCATTTCAAATAATTCAGAAATTTTTTCTAAGATGCTTACATCTAGGTTCTGTATGTCATTGAGTTGTAATCGATGAATGTCAGGGAATGTTTGTTTTATTTTTGTTGATTCTTCCAGGATGTTTTGTGAGTTGATGAATGAGTAATGAATAACTGGGATAAAATCTTTATGGTTTTTGCAGGCGCGTACAACGGAATGGATGTTTTCTGTTTCAGAGCGATTCTCCAAATCGGAAGGTTTCACTGTGATCCCAACGCATATTTTTAAAAATGGGTCTTTATTTTTGTTGTTTATTAAATCAATGATCTCGTGTACTTGTGTGCTAGAGTCGGCGTGAAATTGATAAAAATAATGGTGTGGTGATTTTTTTATGAAATGTTTGAATTTGTTCTTTTTAGTTTCTAGATATTTTTTATTATGTTCGTTAGGTTTTGCAATGAGTGGAATCCTCTCAACTATATCAATTCCAAGTTTTGCTATGTCGGATACTTTAGAGGGATTATTAGTTAGAATCTTAATGCTTTTGATTCCTAGGTCATCCAAAATTGTTTTGACCATTTCATAAGATCTTTGGTCTGGATTGTGTCCTAGTAGCACGTTGGCTTCGAATGTGTCATAGCCTTCAGATTGGAGTTTGTAGCTTTTCATTTTTTCAAAAAGCCCGATACCTCTCCCTTCTTGGCGGAGATAAATTAAAACCCCACCTTCTCTGCTGATAAGTTGTAGTGATTTGTTGAGTTGTTTGCCGCAATCGCAATGCAAGCTGTTAAGCATATCACCGGTTATGCACTCGCTATGAATGCGAACAAGAACCGGCTGAGTCATGTCAAGATGGTCAGTCCAAAGAGCAAAAGTCTCTTTTTCTGCGTGGTCTTTATAGACCCGAATATTGAATTTAGCAAATTTTGTTGCTAATTTTGTTTCTACAAAATTTTTTTGCTCGAGCATGTAAACCTCCTGTTTGACATATTCTTGACCTGATGCCAATGAATTCTTAGATCTCCCAGGGAGTTTACCTAAAGCACATATAATAATTCATTCTTTTTTTCTTAAATTTTATTTATTTGTGTAATGAAATTAAATATGTGTTTTTATTTTATTTGTTTAATGTTATTATTTGTTCGTAAAAATTAATGTTAAAATTTAATTAAAATATTTATTAAAGTGATTAAGAGCTGGCTGATATCCATTTACAAGAGATAGTCAACTTATAAGCTTTGGTGTTCTAGTTAAGTTGTTGATTTGGCTTATTCGCCATGTTGACAGGCTGTGCTTTTGCTCTGATGAGTGAACAACAAATTAGGGATAGATGTTAAATGGCGCTTCATTTTCGTCTGTTGACGCTAAGAAAGGAAG
>DAINNB010000099.1:0-6221 GCA_036736085.1 Chlamydiales bacterium | reverse complement strand
TCTGATCATCTTTCCCGTTCGCTTATGCTGGCCACAGCCTTAAACCTTGAAATCGGGTATGACAAGGCTGCCCAAGTCGTCAAAAAAGCATACCATGAAGACATCAGCTTAAAAGAAGCTGCTGTTAAGCTTGGATTTCTTACAGCAGCGCAGTTTGATCAAATCGTTGACCCCAAAAAGATGGTATAACGGACTAAGCAACAGATATCTGTGTTTGGTCTCGCCGGGTTCTTTATCTTGTCGATTTTGCAAGTCATTTATAATGAGCGTCTTGTATTAACTGGTCTCTTTTAGTTTGAGTTAATTCTTTATTATATCTTTTTATTTGTTTTGTATAATTATAGTTACATCTATTTGAACTAATAAAAAGGGTTTGTTAATGCTAGGAATTAAACAAGATAGTCCAAAGCCAGCTTCTGAGGCGGAGGGTCTTCCGATTTACGAATTTTTAGGAGCCGGCAAAGAGAAGATTGTTTTCGAGTATATCGAAGGATTGGTGGGAATTAATCCTCAGCCAGGAAGAGAGCGGGATTTAGAGCAAGAGTATCAAAAAATTCAGAAGATCGCAGAACAAATTCCGGATAATAAAAAAAAAGAATCCAAATATTTAGCTCTGGATATGACTCCACTTAATCCAGGAGATGAATTTCAATATACTGCACCTAAGTCTGAAACAGATTTAACTAAACTTCTTTCTAAAAAAATAGAAATAAATTTAGCTTACGATCTTGGTGAAAATATTTTAACTGGCGGAGCTGCTTTGCACTCTGCTGGATTTGTTCACGGAGATGTTAAGCCGGATAATATTTTTATTTATTTAGAGAATCGTGATAGATATATTGCGAAAGTCGCTGATTTTGGAAAAGCTAAGCAGCTCAATGAAAACGAGCAAATGATTATGTCCGGCAATGCCTCCCATTCTCCCCCTGAGCAGGTATTAAGCCGCGCTAGCGATGTATACGGATTTGGCCTTTTACTTATCCGTATATTAGAAGCGGGTTCAGATATAGAAGAAGGCAAAAGCATTCAACGGGTATTGCCTAAAAAAACAAACGCGCTGACTGTTTTCTCTAGAGTTGTAGGATCGGTTAGTTCAGGCAATATCGCCTTGATAAATCGCCAGCAAAATATCTGCCGTCATATTGATCAGTTGTCAGTATCTGATGGCATGAAAGATCTTCTAAAAAAAATGACTAGCAATGATCCTTCTTTAAGGCCCAGTTTGGAGGAAGCCTTAAAGGATTATCAAATGCATAGAGAAGACGGATCAGGCTATTTTGCTGAAAATGAAGAGCCGAGTGATCCTTTTTCTAGAAAGTCGTATTTCGGAACTATTTAATTTGAAACGTAGATCTTATCGCATTTGGCTGCTAAAATAAAATCGCTTTCTGTAAGCCCATTTGCTTTATGCGTCCATAAAAGAACTTTTACTTTGCCGTAGGAAAGCAGGATATCGGGATGATGTCCCTCTTCTTCTGCTAGAGCACCGATTTTGTTTGTAAAAGCAAGCGCCTCTGAGAAATTTTTAAATACATATTCTTTTTCGAGATGATGTTCTTCTATGATTTTCCAACCTCCTCCTAATTGCCGATTAAGCTGTACCAATAGCTCTCCCTTTAATGGAGCGCTGCCGCTTTGACAGGGGATGCATTTTTTCTTAGAGAGATCTTCGCGCGGACCCATAGAATTCCTTTGTTTTTTAATTTATTTATAGATTGTTATATTGTTGCTTGTTTTTGGAAATTTATAGAATTAATTTATTATTTTCAATATGGATTTTTGCTGTTTGCAGCTCGAAAACTATTTAGATAACCGTTTCTCGAGTCGCGAGTAATATAGTGGTTCCGGTTGAAAGGGACCACTATATAAACTCAACTTGTGAGTTGTAAAAATAACTTATTCATGTTTAATGACGAAAGAAATTTTCGCATTGACCCTGTAACTGGTGATTTTGTTGTTTTCTACATGGCCATGAACCCACTTTACATCAATTTGCTTAATATGCTTTATGGTTTTTGCTGCTTCTTGAACGCCGGAGCTTAAGGCTTCTTCAATTGTTTTTCCTTCGCAGAGTACTTCAATCACTTTCACTATGGACATAAATGCCTCCCTTTTTCCTTCTCTATAGATAGTGAAAAATTTTTCTTCCACAAAAATGAAGTAATGTTCTACGTTCTTTCGGCGACAACAATCAACTTAGGAAAATGATATGTCTATAGGTTCTGTTTCTTTGATTTTTTTAGAAGTCGATGGAGTTTTGATTGATCGTTCCAAAGATCAGGTAAGGGCTCAGATTGCTAATGAGGTGCGGCGCTTACGAGAGGAAAGGCTCGATTCAGGGTACTCAGATCATTTAGTGTATAAGCGGGCTGCAGTTCGTTGTTTTTCTATGAAAGCGACTGCATATTTAAAAGATCTGATCGATCGTGTTAAGAAGGAGACTTTTAATGTTATGCAACCATCTGTTAAAGAATCAATGGCTATTGTGATCTCATCTTCTTGGAAAGAAAATGTAGATTTTGCCACTTTGAAAAATTATGTGTTTGCAGACGTATTTTTCCGAGATTTGATTGTCGATAAAATTCCAGATTTCGACTTCGATTATAAAGTGGATCTTCCGAGGGGAGAGGATTTGAGACCTTCGAAAATGTCTTTTCATTGTTCGGACGAAAAATATGGGTTTGCTTTAGAGAGCGACAAGGGAAGGGCGATCGATTTTTGGCTTAGAGAAAATTATCAGAACTTGAATATGAGAGACGGTCAGAAATGGAAGGTGAAAAGTATTCTCATTCTTGACAATGACCCTTATTCAGAAATATGGGTCAGGTATCCTAAGCATTCGCTGCAAATAGGCGCTACTCTCCTTTCTGAAGAAGACGTTGATCAAGCGTACAAAATTTTGAACGACGTTCCTTTTTCTTCGGATTGTTTTCTTTCAGAAGAATCTGTTCAAAAAGCTATTGAAGAAAGGAAAAAGTATTGGAACCAAGAGTGCGTTATTTCATGAGAGGATTTTCATAATCCCCTGTGAAATCAATAGAGGGCGCTCTCTCAGGTAGTTTGTTAAGTAGATTTCAGTGCCGAGCCCCACGGGCGAAGAGAGACCCAGTCGGTGCGTCATGGAAGCGATATGGCCAAGTCCTATATCGCTTTCAAAGCTGCTGCTGAGAACAAAAGATATTTTTTGTTTTTTACACCAAAGGTATGGCTCAAGACAATAAGCCAGTCCTCCTTGCAAGGTTGGTTTGTAAACAAGGGCTTTGAGGTGGGGCAGCTTCTCGAGCTCGCGCAGTGAGAGATCTTTGGGAAACGATTCATCGATTGCTAGAGGGTGTGTAAATTGCATGAGGTCTTGAGGGTTTTGAAAAGGCTCTTCTATGTAATCGAATGCATCTAGATCGAAGAAGGAAAAAAAATCGAGCGATTCTTTCGTCGTCCAGGCTCGGTTGACATCGATGCGCAAACGGAAAAGGTCTTTGAGTTGTAAAATCAGCTTTTTTGCTTCCGCAAAAGATAAATGGCCGACTTTAAGTTTCGCTGAAACATAACCCTCTTCCAATCTTTTTTCAGCTTGTTTGATTATTTCTTCAGGAGGGCCTAGAAAAAGAGCGCTAATGACCACTTTATGTTCAGGAAGAGGATTTAATAGAGAAAGCAGAGCGGATTCTAAGGCAAATGAGACGCTGGGATAAAGATTGAGCTCTTTGATTTGCTCTAGACAAGTAGATTCTTTCCAGTTCTTGGCTAAAATCTCTTGTTTCTTTCGAGCTATCTGCCAGTTTGCGTCTTCAAGAGATTCTATGCTCCAATAGGGAAGAGGAGCCACATCTCCATAGGCTTTTTTGCCATTTGGGCCAGTCATTTGGAGGATCGCTCCAGAGCGAGGGGAGCCATTCGTTAGAGGTATCGTATAAGGCTGTAGAGCGAGATCAGTGAGTTTTATCCAATCTTTGCTAACCAATCGCGCACCCGCGTTTGAAAAAGATGGGGTTGGTCCCAAGGGACGCGGTGTCCGCTTCCTGGGACGACTTGAAAAGAAGAGTGAGGATGGGAATAAACAAGGTCTCTTGCGAGAGCCGTATACTTTTCGTCTTTTTCTCCAGTCAGCCATAAAATCGGAAAAGGTAAGGCTGCAATAGCTGGTCTTAAATCATCTTGCAACCCAAGAGACAAGCATTGCAAGGCGTATGCAAGCGTAATACGGTCATAGTCTGCTTGCTTTCTTTGCAGGGGCTGGCTTGTTAAAAGCGTTCCTTGCTGGTTCCATGTTTGTAAAAGGGGGCCCCAAGGTTCGGCCAAAAAGCGTCTTGCCCATTGCTTATCTTGTTCAAGGCGGTGTTTTTTTTCTTCTTCATCTGTAAGGCCGGGATGTGCTGAAATGATGACAGCGGCCTTCCAAAGAGAAGGCTGTTCGACGAGGGCGTGAAGCGCAAGCCTACCTCCAAGAGAATATCCCATTAAAATATTTTGATGGGTCTTGGGTTCATCTATTTTTGAGGTAAACGAGGCCGCCCAGGCTTTTAATGAATCGACAGAGCGCTGTTGAAAGGGGTCGATGGCTATGATCTGATCGACATTAAAAGAAGCTGGGTCGAAAGAATTCCAATCTGATTTGCAGCCTAAAAAGCCGTGCAAAGCGTATAATTTCAAATTGTTGGGAGCTTGTGTATTCATGCAGATAAAAATACTCTTTTCTCGAATGATAATCAAGGGGGCTTTGCTGATTTGCTGCGTAGGCTGCTATAAAGATCACCTATATGTCCAGCAGGAATGGGTCAATGCCAGCTTTTTAGCTAGCCATCATGTAGGGACCCCTGATCCTCGCTCCGAAAATCCGCCCGAAGGGCAGCGCCTTTTGGTCGCTTGGCATTTTCCTCGCTGTTTATTAGAAGAGCGTCTTATTCTCTTTGTGACAGTCCGTCTTTGGGATCAAACAGAAGAAATTACCATAAGGCCGATTGAAAGAAGAAGAGGCTCGTTTGCTTTTGATTATCCCAATCCAGGCGACTGCTTAGATCGGCGTATTTTGACTTATAAGATGGAAGTGTTTACAGAGGCAGGAGAATTAGTTGAAGAGTGGAAACATCATTTTTGGACGGAGCACATTGGGCTGGAGCGAAGCAACGCTTCTGTCTCTTCCCAGTTCAAGCAAGAGTCAGTGATTGAAACTCCATAAGAGAGGTTTTGGGGATTTTCACAAACGGGCTGCTGTCCTGCAAATAAATGGCTTTCTATCATCACGCCTATGATTGCTGATTCTTCCTCAGATGCTTGGGCTATAGCGGAAAGGAAGACCTCTTTTTGACGCAGCGGATCTTTTTGACTATTGCCGTGCGCGCAGTCGATGACGAGGGAAGAGGGAAGTCCATTTTGTTTGAGCAAAGAGGTCGCTTCGGCAACGGACTTGGGATCAAAATTAGGCTGCGCATCAGATCCTCGCAGCACGATGTGCGTCCAGGGATTACCGGGCGTTTCTATGGAACAGATCCGTCCTTCTTTATTGAGGCCGATGTGACAGTGAGCTGCCCTGGAAGTGACAACAGCAGCGACAGCAGTATCGATCTCTCCAAGAGTGCTGTTTTTAAATCCCACGGGAAAAGGCGCTCCTGAGGCCATTTGTCGGTGGATAGGGGAGGCAGATGTCCGAGCCCCAACAAACCCCCAGGAGATCAAATCGGAAAAATAATCGATGATCAAAGGATCTAACAATTCGCATGCGCAAGGGATTTGCAGTTCAGACAGTTTTAGGAATAATTTTCTGCAGAGGCGAATGCCTTCGGTTAAATCATGAGACCCATCGAGATGGGGATCGTATAAAAATCCTTTCCAGCCTAGTTGTGTTCTTGGTTTTTCTATGAATACTCGCATAGCGAGAAACCATGAATCTCTCAGTTCACTGGATAATTTTTGCAAACGGGCGCCATACTCGATGGCTGATAAAGGATCATGTATTGAGCAAGGACCTATGAACCCTGCAAATAAGCGGCTTTTTTTTTCTAAAATCAGCTGGCCTTGCCTTCTTGCATGAGCAATAAAAGCTTTTCCATCAGAAGATAATGGGAGTTCTTGACGGATCTGTGCAGGAGAAGGGAGGGCTTTTTTTTTGATTAACATAGTAGGATGATCGTATAAAAAGTAAGGATTCCGCACAATAGTCGATTCTAGACGTTTTGAACTCGTCCAAAAAACCAGCCTTGAATCGAGAGCGTATTATACCGAAA
>DAINNB010000098.1:0-6330 GCA_036736085.1 Chlamydiales bacterium | reverse complement strand
CGACCGGAAATCCCCCTCCGATCACCTTCCCATAACATGTCAAATCAGGATCAATGCCATAAAGCCCCTGAGCTCCTTTTAGCCCCACCCGATATCCTGTCATGACCTCATCAAAAATAAGCAAAGCACCTACCCGAAGGCTCTCTTCTCTCAACATCTCTAAAAATTCTTATTCAGGCGGCACGACGCCCATATTTCCGGCCACAGGCTCAACGATAACGGCTGCCACTTGCTCTGCCATCGGATGAGTGCGAAAAAAAGATCTCAAAGCTTCTGTATCATTGAAGGAAAAAAGAAGCGTGTCTGCAATAGCTCCCGCATGAATTCCTTTTGATGTAGCCAGCGGATTTAAGCTCGACACTCCAGAGCCTGCCTGCACTAATAAAGCATCATGATGTCCATGATAATTGCCGATCAGCTTGATGATTTTTGGCCGCTCCGTATATCCCCTCGCCAGCCTTAGAGCTGTCATCGTTGCCTCAGTCCCAGATGAGACAAAACGGATCTTTTCTAATGTTGGGATCAAATGGACGATCTTTTCAGCCAAACGCTGCTCAATTTCTGTGGCAATGCCAAATGAAGATCCTTTGGCCATCTGCTCAGAGACCCCTTTTACGACCGCAGGATGTGCATGCCCCAAAATCATCGGGCCCCAGCTTAGACAGTAGTCAATGAACACGTTGCCATCTACATCTCGGATCAAAGCCCCCTTTCCGGATTCAACAATCAAAGGAGACGTCCCTAATCCAGAAAACGCCCTCACAGGAGAATTCACGCCCCCCGGAATGACAGCGCAAGCTTTTTGATAAATGGCTTCAGATTTCGTCCGGAGCATAACGACCTCTTTATTTTTTTCTGTAGTGTAAGCGATTTTTACGATTACCTCTACATTTTCCCGCATACAGGAGTTCTAAAAAGTTGCAGCAAACTTGATGAGTACACAGATTCTTGAGTCACGAATGGCCTATCTGAATAACAGAAATTTCAATCAATTAAAAGACTCATTTCCTCGTAACGAGAATAAACAACTCTCCCGCCTTTTTGAGGAATGCGATGTGGAAAGTCGATACGCTCAATATGAGCACGTATAGAAAAGTTGGGGAAAGAAAAACCACTATTTTGAGTAGCAAGAGAAGCTAGTTCATATTCAAGATCAGAAATTTTCCCATCGTACCAAAAATATAAATCAATCATTTTTTTTTCGATTTGTATTAATGTAGAAACTTGCCTCAATGCAGGAGTTACTTTAGCTAGCAATGCATTTTGCATATCCAAAAAAAGAAAAGCGTAAGGAGGGTCAGATTCTTTCAACCATTGAGATCCCCTCTCATTCGGATAAAATCCTTCGAAATTTGGTTCATATCTTAAGTAAACTAGGTTTCCTTCAAATGGAATTTTTTTTGGGTAATCCACTCTAATAATTGGTTCCTGGTAATTATATAACTCTGTATTTTCTGAGTTTAATTCTATTTCTACTGTTGCGCAAGAAGCTAAATCAAATAGATGATCATTAATTTCACCATCATAAAAAAAACGCGTAGTTAATTGCCTTTCTTTTTCATCAAAATCCACTGTAAATGCGCGTAATGAAGGAGCCACATGACCCAACAAAGCATTTCCTGCAGATAAAAGCAAATAAGATTTATCCAAAAACATTTTATTTTCCTGGTTCAGTTGGAACTATATGAACGCCATCTTTAGCGTAATGAATTGTTCCTCTATTTGTAGGTGTTTTTAAGCCAGTTTTTTTATCTACTTTATATCCAATAAATTCATTAAAATCAACAACTTCCTTATAACCAGGTTGCCCAGGGAAAGTATCAGAATGAGAAACTTTAATTCCTTTGCCTGCATATTTCTTAACCAATTCATTCGGATCGGAGTGTTTTAAAATACTTTTATTTTCTTCTAAAGTATAATTTTTATGCCCTTCTAAATGTTTGCCTTGTTTGTCCCATTGAATTTTTAAGTTGGAACTTTTAAGAGTCTGCTCACGATGAGCCCAGTAACTCGTCGCCTCTTGTAAAATTTTCTGTCTTTCTTTTGGGTTTGTTAAAGCTTCAAGAGTCATCGTTTGGTTAGCTCTTTTCAACTCTCGATACCCTCTAATAATTTTAACGCTTCCTTGCGCTAAAAAAATATCGATTCCATATTTCCCTATAACCTGGCCAATTGCTTGGCCCTTTTGAAAATCTTTTAATTGATCAAACTGTTCGAGCAATTCCCTTAACTCAGGAACAAGGAGAGCAATCATCTCCTCTGAAGAGTGAGTTTTTATATATTCTATGCATGAAAGAGAAGCGTTGACAAAAGCAGTAGAGGCTCCTATGGGATGTGTACAACAGGCCCATAAACCCCGACTAAAGCCATGAAGAGAATTAAGAATTTCAGGTAAAAATTCCGAGCTGCCCTGGACAATCCCCTTTAAAATGCCAGAGCCAATACCAAGGCCTATTTCTGTAGCTTGCTGCCAATTTAAGTCAGCTTGCCTTGAAGTTGAATCAATATTAATGTGTAAATAATCTTCAATTGCTTTTTCGAAATCTCCTAATTCAAAGTAAGCAGTCGCTCTTTCAAGATATGCCTCACGTTCATCTGGAGATTTTATAATAGCTTGAGTCAATGATTGAATAGCCTCCGCATACTGACCATATTCAGATTGAAGTTGACCGGTTAATAAATATACTTTGCTGACATCTGTAGGCGAAAACGATTGGCCCTCTAAAATAATAAGTAATTGACGCAGCCAATCAATAGCTTCAAAATATTCTTTTTGAAAAAAAGCTTCCAACGCATTCCGAACAAGAATTCCCTCTACTTGATGATTTTCTAAACAATAAATAAAAATTTTTTTCAAAAGATAGTTGCATGTTTTGTATACATCATCAAATTTATCTTGCAGCTTGGCAAAATCATTTGCTCCTTGCAATTCTTGCAGCGTATTGCTTAATAATTCTTCTTCATACTGAAGAAAACTGACAACATCAAATCCATTAGCCCACGTTCCTGGTCCTATTACTCGGCCATTTTTGTACTCAAAAAATATATGTTTTAGTGAAATCAATTTAATCATTTGGATGTTTTCTTCATGAATAAGCACCTGCTCGCGCAAATATTTATAATAATTTATCTCCTTCTCATTAAATTCTTTTCTAAGCAATTCAAATGATGCAGTAAAATCTGACTGACGACGACAGATGGCAGTGCATTTATTAAAAGAATAATGCTCTGGGTCTTCATACCAAGAATCAGACCTTAGAGTAGTCCACCCTTCTCTTAACCGACTAAAATAAAGATCGTCCACTTGACATTTAAGTTGATAGAACATCTGGTAAATATGCTGCGCATCTTCATCAAATTCAGGAAAGCCACACTTACGGTAACAATCAAATGAAACCCCTCCGTATTCGAGTTTTACACATTCAATACTAGTGCAAAATAAAAAAGCTAAAACAACAAAAAAATGAAATACTTTTGAAAACAAAAATAACCTCCTGAAATATACCGTTTTGTGACTCGTTTTAAAGGACGATCAAGTTGCCAGAATCGATAAAAAACATTCAATAAAAAAATCGACTGAAAATGGACGAAACCTAAGAATTTAAAAAATCAATTTTTTAGGGTTTGAGGAAAGTGATTACATACATCGTCTCATCCCATTTATAGGAAATCTTGCGCTCGAGCATGTCCTCAGGAATAAGATCTAAAGAAGGAGAAACGGGTTTCATGTTTTGAAAATACTTTTTCACGAAAGGCAGCTTGCAATACCAAGAATCGATCTCCTTTTGGGTCTCGTCGCAAATAAGCAGCAAGGCTCCAGGCTTGGCGACGCGGACCATTTCTTTTACCGCTTGTTTAGGATCGGTAAAAAAATTAATCCCTCCAACGTGAAAGACGACATCAAAGACATTGTCCTTGAAAGGCAACTGTTCGGCATTTGCATGAACCAAGGTAAGATCATAAGGTTTTACAAGATGATATTTTTGGCAGGCCCTGAGCATTTCAAGAGAGATATCGACCCCAATATACTTAGCGTCTTTAGTTAAAGGAGGGATATTGGCCCCGGCCCCAATCGATGTTTCTAACGCATTGTCGCCCGCTTGCACAACGAGCTCGGAAAGCAGCTCTTTTCTTTTAGAAACAGTATCCAAACGAAAGGCTCGGCAAAAAGACCAAAAGCCGGCACCTGTAAAACGACCTATTTTGTCGTATAGCTTTTGGTATTTGGCGTTATCTCCTACAACATCTCCTTCTTTCAAAAATGAAGGAATATTATCTAAAACAGGATAAACACTTTTTTGATCCTCGCAAACGAACGAGTCTTTTTCAAAAAAAACGTTTTGAAAAGTTTTCGGATCGCAAAGAATAGATGATAAATTTTTAAAAGGCATGGAGAGATTCTAGCAGACCCTTTTATTTTGGAGGTAGTCCAAAGGTCCATATAAACCTAATTGATTTCATGGACCATCTTCCGCCTTCGGAAGATGGTTCATAAAAAACACAGGAGTCCAGAGGACGCAGTCCTTTGGCGAGGTCTGGGGCAGCGCCCCAGGAGAAAAAAATCACCAGAAGTCAAAGTTCTCTTCTTGTTCCTGATCGATCATTTGCTGGTCTTTTTCTGTCAGAGGGACTTTGCTTTTAGAATCGGATGCCTTTTTGTCCTTGGCTGGTTTTTTTGTTGTGTTATCGGGTTGATCAGAAGTTTTTTCAGGCGGCTGATCGGAAGAAGGTTTTTTGGACATCGAGACTTTGTTTTGAGTTGGCGCAGTTTTAGGCGGAGTTGCCGGTTGGACGGAAGGGGGCGGCTGTGTGGGTTGACCGGGAGCGGGAGGTTGTTTAGCATCTGGAGGTTGTTTGGCTTGAGGTGGGTAGGTGCTGGACTTAGGCTTTTGTTTAGCTGGAGTTTTGGGAGCTGGTTCTGGAGGGGCTGGGATCGGTTTTACTGGTTTGACAGGACCTGGAGGTGGCTGGAGGGCTTTTTCTATATTTTTGTCTCGCCTGGAGTCGCTCTCATCTTCAGCTTTTGTTTTGGCCTCTTATTGAGTCAGAAGAGCATGATAGTGAGTGTATCCTTTGCCTTGAAGGGAGCCATTTTTAAAAGTGAGCGGGGTTAAATTGGTATGGGTGAGCTTTTTTTGCTCCATAAGAGTGATGCTGGTAACGTAAAACCAAACTTCATAGCGGTTATCATCGAGCTCAAATACTTCGCTGCGGTAGGGCTGGCGCATGATTTGAAAGACTTGGTCGCTGGTCATGCCAATGGAGATGCGGGCTAGGTTCTCTATGTTCCTTTGAGCAGTCGTTGCGGTTCCTAAGGAATCGTTGCCGATACACCCTGTCCAAAATAATCCTGAAGCTAAAAGAAAAAAACCTAAACGTTTCATAAGACCTCTTGATGCCTTATTTGTGGGGCATACTCTAACAAGAGGCGATTGTCAAGGTAGATTCTTTTCTTCTTCCGGATCTTTGCTGGACCAAAATCCTTTTCTTTTTTTCTTCTGCGTTTTTTTTCTCTCCTCTATCTTCTTTTCTGCTGTATAGGGAGCGGCAAAAGGTTGATGGGTTTGAGAGCTTGGCCGCGGCGCTACAGGGAAAGACGGGTCTAATTCAGTGGGTTTTGCTATGGACAAAGAAGAAAACGTTTCTTGGGACTTGAGAGAAAAAGCCTCAGGAGCTTTTTCTTGAAAGGTCTTTTGTTGAGTTGAGCAATGAGCCGGCTCTAATGGTTTGGCCGTTTGGGGTGTTTTGATGAGGGAAGAGACATCCAAATTCGTATATGAAGTGTGGTTGCGAAGAGATAGGCGAATAAGGTTCACTAGCTTTTGCGAAGGGTTGGACATATTTTCTTGCGTTTCAACAACGACAATCAAGTGTTCTAAAAGAGGCTTGATCTTCTGCCACAATTCAGCTGCAGGCAGCCTATCTAAGGTGTTTAATGGCAAAGAAGAGGCTGGGAAAAAAGGAGCGAGCAGAGAAGGTTTCATGTCTGGCTGAGGAAAAAGGGGGGACAGTTCTCTGCGAGTATTTCCCGGTAAGCGGGCTGACGGCTGCGGGTTCTGAGGAGAGATGGGTTCTGTCTTTAAAACTCGCTCGGAAGAACTTTTGGGAACCTGAAAAACTTCTCTTTCTTTTTTCTCTGATAAATCAGCCAAAGCGCTGCTAGGCGCCTCCCTCCCCTTTTGACTTATCTCGGATAAAGGGGCTGGCCGAAAAGATCCGGTATTCGGCGCCGTCTTGTCGCCTTTTTTTAGAATTTGCAGGGGAGTTGCTTCCTCCTTGATTTCCCGCCATACCGTCTCCATCTACGAGCAGTTCTTTTCAAAATTCATT
>DAINNB010000097.1:0-6335 GCA_036736085.1 Chlamydiales bacterium | reverse complement strand
TCCATCACCGCGTTCTACACCATTTTGGTCGCCGGCGATGACATGAACGAACCCGTTGCCGACGCGGTCCGCTCGATCCTCGATGGCCACATCATCCTCTCTTCCGAGCTCGCCCGCCAATTCCACTACCCCGCCATCGACGTCCTCGCATCCGTCAGCCGCATCCTTCCTAACATCGTCGATAGGCAGCATCTTGAACTCACAGGAAAAGTGCGCGAAGTGCTCTCAAACTACAAAAAAAATGAACTGCTCATCCGCATCGGCGAATATAAACCAGGCTCGGATAAAAATGCCGACTTCGCTCTTAAGTACATCGACAAGGTCAATAAATTCCTCAAGCAGCAAGTAGATGAGAAAATTTCGTTCGAAGATACTTTAAAACAACTTAAAGCTTTGTTTACTTGACGCGCTCTTTGTAAGGACTTCGTCCTTAATAACCTACCAAAGGGCTGGCGCCCTTTGCAATCCCTTTTTGTTTTTATGTAAATTATTGATTATCTGTTAGTTACAAATATATTGAGAAGAATTTCAGCCTGTCGTATCATGAAGTCTAACTTCTCGAATCAGGAATTTTAACCTCTCGAACATAACTATGAACATAGATGTAAAAAGCCTCGACGGGGCGCTGCAAACTTTAGGACAACTTTTAGCCGACCGCGGACTGCATTATGAAATTGCCGCCATCGGGGGAGGCAGTCTCCTTCTCCTTGGTCTGATCGATAGAACAACAAAAGATTTAGACTTAATCGCCCTTGTAAAAGGACGCGAATTGTTTTCTGCAGAACCTCTACCCCCTCCACTCATTCAAGCTGCTGAAGAAGTCGCTGAAGCACTCGAACTAGGAAAAGACTGGTTGAATATTGGACCCGCTTCATTATTAGAAATGGGGCTCCCTCCAGGTTTCGTAGAGCGTTTGCATATTCGTAAATACAAAGCATTGACACTTTATCTAGCTGATCGTTTCGACCAAATCTGTTTTAAACTATACGCAAGCGTGGACCAAGGTCCCTATAGCAAACACTTTGCAGATCTTCGTACTTTAGTGCCTACGATAGAAGAACTGCAGCAAGCTAAACGTTGGTGTCTTACTCAAGACATTTCAACTCATTTTGAAAAAGATCTCAACGAAGTAATAAAGTCTATCTATGCAACTAAATAAAGAGTTAGATAAAAATCTTCTTCATCTTGCATGGAGCCTTTGGACAGAATTAGGCGTCGCGGGAGTTAAGCAAAACCATCAAAACGTTCTTATTTTAGTGGAAGAATTGATTATATTTACAAGTGTTTTATCTGAAATGGATCCACGCCTTCGAGATGAGTCGATGGATTGGTGCTCTCAATTTCATCATTTTGTTTCAGTTAGCCGATTAAAATCCTTAATGAAAAACTTTAAAGGCTTAGCCGAGGAACCTTTTTCTAAATATGCCTCGAGCTTGAATCGTCTTTCTAAAATCAACTGGCCTATTTTTACTGAATCTATTGAGTTAAACGTTCATTTAAGCGGTAAATCTGTTTTACGCCCCCAAGCATCTGCTGCCCTATTGAATATCCGGGCTAGATCTTTGTTCGGCACAGGCGCAAGAGCCGATTTACTCACTTTCTTTTTAGTTCGCCCAGAGATCAATTTTTCTATCGCAGAAGCGGCTGAAATTGGCTATTCAAAGAGAAATCTTGCAGAAGTGCTTGATGATTTATATTTTATCCGCCTGTTTGATTTATCCATGCAAGGAAATCAGAAACGCTATTCTTTAAATAAGGACAATCCTCTTTTCAAAATATTACAGCCTATGCCAGGAAACGCCCCATCATGGCATCTTATTTTCAAGGTATTATTAACTCTCAGATCTTGCTTTCGTCGTATAGAAAATTACTCAGAAAGCACACAAGTCGTCGAACTGCGCAATTGTTTCAAAGAACAAGCGAAACTCTTTCAAAAGCTAAAACTCATTCCTCCCCCTTTTCTCCAAAATTTCGAAAACTATCTAAAAAATGTAAGTCAATGGGTTCTTGAATGGACCGATAGCTTAGCAAATGGGCAATCATTTTAAGGGTAGACGAAAAAATCTTCTTTAAAGACACTCTAAAGCAATTCAAAACTTTGGTTACATGATTTTACTTGTCAATTTCGGTGGTCCTCGCGATGTAGACGAAATCTTTCCTTTTCTCACAGCCTTGCTGCAAGATCGGGATGTGGTTCGAACCAATTTGCCCGTTTGGATGCATAACGCGTTATTTAAAAGAATCGCTCGCAAAAGAGCTCGAAGCATTGCGCATGATTATAACTCCATCGGAGGCCGCTCTCCGATTTATTTTGACACGGAAGAGATCGCTGAGCAATTAAGAGAAAAACTACAAGTTCCCGTCCTCACTTTTCACCGCTATCTCCCCTCTACCCATAAAGACTCTCTGCAAGCGATTGAAAAGGCCAATGCAAATGTCATCCGCGTTCTTCCTCTTTTCCCTCAATTCAGCTACGCTACAACGGGAAGCATCGCCCGGTTTTTCGCTAAACATCTTTGCTGCAAAACACTCAGCCGCCTCCGATGGACTACCTCTTACTCTGCCCATCCAGCCTTCATCTCATCCTACCAACGCCGCCTTGCAGATTTTCTGCAAGAAAACCAATTGTCAGCAGACAATACTCTCCTCCTCTTCTCCGCCCACGGTCTACCCCGTTCTTTCGTCTGCACAGGAGACATCTACCAAGCTGAATGCGAACTCTCTTACCAACGCATCATGCAAGCTTTTCCCCATTTCGTCTCAAAACTCTCTTATCAATCAAAATTCGGCAAGGGAGAATGGATTCGCCCTTACACAGACGAAACCTGTTCCAGCGTCTCCACTTGGTGCGAAGGATAAACTGGGGCCGTCATCGTCCCCCTCTCTTTCACCTCAGATCACATCGAGACCCTCTTTGAGATCGAACAGCTCTATCTCCCCCTCCTCCAAGACCAAGGCCTCACAGCCTACCGCTGCCCCGCTTTAAACCTCGCCCCCTACTGGATCGACGCCCTCGCCCAAATCGCCCAAGAACCCCAATGGGCCAGCACCCAAATGCTCATCAGAAACCCTGAAGTTTCCTGGTGCTGCAGTCAACCTAATTAAACATTCTTCCCCTTAGGGCTCCTCCCTAGAACCCGCCAAAGGGCTGTCGCCCTTTGGAATCCCCTTTTTACTACTGATCGCAAGCACCGCATAATCAATTAATTATAAATTAAAATTATATCTTTTATTTATATTAAACTATTAATTATGTACAATATTTGTAAAAAAAGGGCATTAATGGCAATTAAAACAATAAACAGCTTTACTTGCTCTCAGAAGGACATTTCTGAAGCGTTCAATGAGGCCGATTCGCTTGCCCAAGAGGAAAAGCAGGAACTACCCTCTCCTGTCTTCGTTGCTGAACAGGAGCCTGAGTCAAAAATTTTACTTGTCGGCAAAAAAAGATTGGCAAGCGCTTTGCAAAAACGATTTGATGAACGGGGACTTTCTCTTCGTACAATGTACGATCCCTTGCGTTGGTCCGGCGATGCACGCGTATATCTGCCCAATAAAACGCACTTGGTCCCGGCGTTTTTTCCTCATAAAGAGGCAAGGAGCACGCTTTTATTCCATAGCCTGCTGCCGGAAAATCTTCTCCACTTCTACTATGACAATCTCTCTTTTATCGGTCGAGGCTGCACCGAGAAATTTCGAAAACAGGCCGTTGAACTAGCCCGACAAGAAAATATCCCCTACAAAGAAGGAAAAACCTGTATCGAAGGAGGCAACTGCTACATTTTCACCGCCTCTGATGGAAAACCTAAAGCCATTATCGGCTATACCAGTCTTATCTTGAGTTTTATCAGTTTGTATAATCAAAGCTATTTTGCAGAACGGAGCGATCGGATCAAATGCGCCACGCTATCGCGCGGAGAGGCTCTGTCGGACGATCTGATCCGGATAGCAAAAAATTTCAATTATTTTGAACATAAAAGACCCTGCCTAATCGACGAATTCATTAGTCCAAAAGCGGCTTCATTTTGGACCTCCTTAAGCTTGCAAATGCGCGAAATGATCCAATTAACAAAAGAGGCAATCTCGGAAGAGCTCATGATTCCAGTTGAGAGGACCGCTTACATTTTTCAGTCGAAATTTCATATCGATATGGAAGTATTTGTAGGGCCGAATGATTGCGTATTTATCCATGACGAAACGCAAATGCTCGAACTGCAAGAAGCAGTAGATGCAGAAAAAATGCCTTTTTTGAAAAGGACCCTCGAATTTTCCAGACGCCACCTAGAAGATTCTCAAATTCTAATAGAAGAAAACACAGCTATTTTACAAGGAATCGGCTGCAACGTCGTTCCCGTTCCCGGAGTTCTCACCGCTAGCTATCTTGCCAAAGATCACCTTTCCTATTCTTACATCACTTCCCATTGGACAAGTAAAAACTGCCTTCCCTTTACTCCTCTTTTCCATTTTGATACCAAAATCGTGAAACATAGCGAATTTCCTGAAATGCTCAATTTTATGAACGGGATTTTCCTAAAACCCAATCTGTTCATCACAACTGCCGCTCCAGACAATCCTATTACTTTATTTTTTCAAGACACTTTCTATAAAAGGGTCAAAAATGCATGTCCTGAACTCGATGTTTTGTTTCTGGAAGAGGATTTCTCACGCACCTTGATCCGCGATAAGGGCCTGCTTCGCTGTCTCACTTCCGAATTCCAAGGGCTCTGAGTTACTTCAAGATGACTTCCCAGTCATCAAGACAGCCCAACGCCCCCCTTCAGAAAACACGTGGTCCCATTCGTGCATGGGAGCTCCAGTTAATCCTGTACGGCTTAAACGCCATAGCTGAGGTTTTTCTGTCGCTGCATTGACAACGATCCCGAACGACCAATCAGACCAGTTCGTGTCTGCAAAAAGAATCGGCGATGGGTAAATAACTCCCTCTTGCCTTGCTGCATGAGCAAGGAGAAGGTCCCAGTCTTTGAAAGAAAAAGCCCCTTTTGCTGCCATAAGAGCCTCTTTCATGATCCGAACCAGATCGATAGGCAAAAAAAATGGTTCCTTTGGGATGTTAGGCGGGCTCATCTGCAAGCGAAGACTGATGCTTTTTATGGCCTGCTTTGCTTTATCATAAGTAAGCACGGGAAGCGCTTCGTATAAAAAAGAATCGACAATGCCAGGTCCTAATTGTCCAGCCGTTGTCGACCCGGATAAGAGAAGAGAGCGAAGACCGGCAGTATTTTCCGATCGCAAATTCTGGCGGCAGCCAGAATGAAAAAGAGGGCGCACATCGAAAGGCAGATAAAGAGAGAGCCTCTCGATCAAAAATTCGGTCTGGTCAGAAGAGACAAAAAGACTTTTGACAAAACGAAGCCCGTTATTTAAAGCGTCTTCAGGGCCCATGAGAGAGGGATGAAAAAGAAAACCATGCGTCGGAGAATGCATAAGGCTCGTTTTGCCGCCATTTTTTTTTGCAGCCTCGCGAAGAAACTCGTGCAGCTCCAGCGGAGTGCGGATGTTCCGCGAAAATTCGTTCGGCTTTTCTGGCAGATCGTAATAACTTTGCACTAAATTTTGCATCACTGCGCCCGATTGATAAGCCCACGGTGTAGCTGACTTTGCTTTTTTGTTTTCTTTAGCTCTTACTAAAGCGCCGCTGATAAATGCTTCCGAGCGGATATATTGGAGCAATTCTGTCATGATCTGAGTAAATTGGCTTTTCATCGGAAGATCGACAAAATACCGCCCCTCGAGAGACTCAAAAAATTTATAGACTGCATGGACAAATTGAGACGCCTCTTCAATTCTTTCCCAGCTTGCTGCTGCGCTGCGCCCCGATTTGTAAAGCAGCCTAAATCCAGCCGGACTATCTTCAAAACGCTCAGCTTCGCCGGTATTTAAAGAAGAATCGAAAACTTCTTGAAAGGCCTCCTGCAATTTCTCGGTAGCCTCATTGAGAAAATGGGAAAAAAACTGAGAGAGCCAAAGCGCTATTTTCCTCTCCTCTTCCATTCTTGAAGACAAACTATTGGCTGTATGTACTTGGGCATACAGCTCCGATTTAAAACGGCTTTGATCTGCCGCGCTAGAGGCTTGAGCCAAAAGCCTTTCAGCCGCGTGCACCCCTTGGACTGCCCTTTCATGCTCACTTTGGATCTCTGCCATTGTTCGACTGACAGCATCGAGCTTATTTTGAATCGAAACCAAAAGAAAAGCGCCAATGCCGGGTGGCGTTTTTTCGGGATCCATACCGAGAGAAACAAATAAATTCCAATGAGCGAACTCTACTTTCACATCAGAAAATGAGGCGTGCGTGTATTCCCACGAGCGTAGAA
>DAINNB010000096.1:0-6475 GCA_036736085.1 Chlamydiales bacterium | reverse complement strand
GCTTTTTTAGGACTCGAAGTGAGGAGCTTCCTCCGAACCGGCGGGAGTCCCTTGAGTCCGGTCACCGGCAAAAATAAAAAAGGCGATTCGCTGCGGGCCGTCTTTTTTGTTACTTAGGTAGCTTCCCAGATTGTACTATCAATTTTTTCTCTTCGGATCTTACAAGACGTTCGAGTTTTTTGAGATCTTCTTCGGGCGGAAGATTTTCTGGTTTGATGCCACGCTGCCCTAGCATATCTCGAGCGCTTTCATTGTTTTGAATATGTTCGTCTGTTATGGCATTTTCAGCATGTAGATCATCTTGGGATACGTTGTGATTGGTCATTTCTATTGCTAAGTTTTTGGCGGCAATTGTCAAAGTTGGTAGGAAATCGGCCAATTTATGACTTTGCGTGATCCCATATTTGTTTTTCATTGTCTGTGTGCAGTGGCCGCCAAAAAGAGCTTGATCACCTTTAGAACGAATTTGGCCAAACCCAGGTTCATCTACTCCTCGTTCGTAGATGTTTTGGGAAAGAGTTTTCTCAGGTTCCCTTAATTTTTCTCGAGCTTGCAATAATATCGGGCTCTCAATCAATTCTTGTTTGCGTGTTTGAATGGCAAAATAGCTTTGAGCAAAAGCAATGGGTTCTTTGCGTGAATCTCCATTTTGAGCGATCAGGTAACAGGCGTATCGAGTTAACATAAAAAAGCATCAAAAAGCCAAGCGTTATACCGAAACAACTTGAAGAATCGGTTTTTGACCGCGTCGGCTTTACCTCAAAATTTCGATTCTCACTCGCGCCTTGCCTCCGGCAATGGTCGCTCGCTCCGAATCGAAATTTTAAGGAGCCTTCTTGTCAAAAACCGATTCTTCAAGTTGTTTCGGTATAAGAATGGAAGGATAGGTTTAATTGCACAGTTTTAAAGCGGAAGTTCACACCCCGATGCTGATCGCCGCTTCAATTCCTGCTTCTTTCATAGATTGGACCATTTTTTTTATTAATTGTTTCATGACCGTCCGTTGGCTCGCTTCTATGATTTTCATATCCGGGTTAATGTATTTAACAAACAAGCTCAAGTTTGAGCTGGTCCGAATAAGTACATCGCCTCTAGCCAATAAAAGACAATCAATAAGGGCCTCTTCTCCGGTTTTGTATGGATTTTTACTTCCTAGATGCAGAGGCTTTCCATCTACTGAGCGCTGCACATTTGTTGAGACAACTTTCCCAGGAAATTTCTGTTCCATAAATTGGACAAACGGCTCTTCATCCGATGCAATAAAAATGACGGTTTTTTCAAGGTCTTTCCCTTCTAACTGCACTTTTACATGCTTTAACATGTCTTCGTAAGAAACTCTAACAGCCTCGCAGTTTTCTGAATTGCAAACTTTATCCGTTCCTCGATAGTGAACGCTGACGACCTCTTTCCCTTCAAAGTGTTTTTCTGTAAAGGTGTTTACTTGATTAAGGATTTCAGGCTGAATGCGAAAATATTTTTTAAAATAATAATGTCCCAGTTCTCTAGGCATTCCCTGTCCCGTCGCTGTGTAATTTGATTCAATAGCATTAGCTAAATTCCATCGTTCAAGTTTATTGTGTTCTCTTGTGCGGCCAGTTTGCTCTCCTAAGCAAATGGGCTCAAAAAAATACTCCCACCAATTTTCTCCTCTACTGGAATCATAATAAACTCCAGAAGATCCAAAATCCACTTCAAGTCCGCTGTATTTTTCAGGGGATTTTTCAAACTCATCATAGGCGCCAAGCATGTAAAGAAATGTAGCAAACATGCCGCTCTTATTTCCTGGATTGCGGATATTGAAAAATTTTGGGGGAGATTCGATCTCTTGTTTCGAGCTGCTGATTATACGATCTTCTTCTCTGGACGAGGAATTCTCTTCCAATGGTTTTGGCCCCTCTACAAGAAGAGTGTTTTCATATTCTTGCGGAATGATTCTCTGGAGATTTTCTCGATCCAGATGTGCTGCAGCCCCGATCATCCCTACAGTCATAGCTCCGTGTAAAACCCCAATAGCTCCTAAAGCAATATCTTGGACTATAGCCGAGGTTCCGCAATCAGTGGCATTGGTGAGATTAACGTCTGCTGAATCTTCTCTTATAGGTTCTCCAGAAGCTAAAGGAAGAAAGGCTAGCGAGAGAGAAATCACAACCGCGGTCGTTGCGGTTATAGCGGGTAAATTCCTGGTAACTAATTTGGAAGAACTTTTTGCTCTCTCCCAGCCGCGAGAAGCTAAATTAGATAAATAAATATTCATATAAAAACCATGTTTTTTTATTTTTCCGATTATATTATAAACAATTGAAGTCTTAATTTAAACTAAAATTTAAATGGTTATTTGTGTTTTTTGTGTTATATGGCTTAAATAGTTTAAATAGATTGGTTTGCGTGTTAAAGTTTTTTGCATCCTCTTTTTGGGTAATTCACAAGTGATTTACTGTTAAGGAGCTTGGGGTAAATGAACTGCTTGCAAAGATTTTATAAATAAATGGAAAGCTGGTATTCTGTCTCTCTTTTGAGAGAGATCTAAAAAATGAATGGCGCTGCCCCCTATCCAATTTTGGATGAAATTTACCTGCGGCTCTTTAGAAGCAAGTCTTTTGCCTGCTCATGGCTCTTTGGTAGGTATGATTGGCGGCCTCTTCTAAAATTTCAACTTCGCGAACAATGGCACTACTAAACATTCGATCGCTGGCAAAATGCCTACGGTTTTTCCCCTCGATAAAATGAAGGATGGCAGTTGCAGAATCTAGCATGTGTTTGAATCGGATCTTATCCCTATTTTCCATAAAGCACCTGCGCTTTGGATAAGACTTCATCGCGGAAATAACGACTTAAGCTGTTTGGAGTTTTTTAGTCGACTTCTCTTCCTACGATTGCGCTTAACTCTTCTTGTATGTCAAATATGCCAAATAATCCCGGGGTATGTTTTTTATTAAACTTCACAAGAATATCTACGTCGCTTGATGCGGAGAAATGGGATGTCAAAACCGATCCAAATAGAGCGAGATAAGTAATGTGGTACTTCTTGCAGCAAGCGTTGATTTCTTTTTCATTTATGAGGATTGGCAATTGCTTCATTGATAAACTCCTAAGAGTGGGGATTGTAGATTGCTTAGAAATTTTTTAGAAGATCTTTATTGAGTTCCTTCGGTATATAGCTTTTTTTGATCTTGAACGAAAAATTTTTATTCCTATAAGATGCTCGCTTTTAAAAAAAAGCGATGAGGTCGCTCAAACATTTTACTGGGAAAAGAAATGAGTAGTTGCAGTAGACCGATTCTTTGGCCAAAGTGTCTGGCTGATATTCATCTGGAGGAAGATGAAAAAGAAACTCTGGATCAAAAGATCAGAATTTTTGCTTCAAGAAAGGAGCAAAACCTCTGGGATCTCGGGGATAAAGATTTTTCTTTGAGCAAAGCTCCTTCGATGTGTGAGTCTCTTCCTCGAAGAGTTGTGTTTTCAGGGGATCGGATATTTGTTATGTTGAACAATCGCGGCGGCATGCCGAATTTTTATGAGGACGGATATCGTTCTCATAAAATCCAATATGTCTGGGAATGTTATTCAGGGGCTCTATGGCTGAAAAAAAGATTGTATACGCCTGTGGAGCTAGATCCCTTAAAAGCTTTAGCAAGCTCTCCCGCGGTAGGATTTTCCGAATTAGGTTTGCCTGGCCTCGCAGTTGACCCAACGGGTAAATCGATGTTTGATGGACGTGGAAAAAGTAAATTGCGTTATTTTGAAAAAATGGCGCCGTGTACTTTAACGCAAGGTTTGGAAAAATTCGGAAGGACTCTTCATGTAAAGTGCCTTTTAGGACTGATCGATGCTGTAAGAATAATTCATCTTCAAAAAGGGGAGGACGAAGGGTATAGCGCTTATTATATAAAAATTGGACACCTCCGCCTCTCTTCAAATCTTAGCTATACTTTGTTTCATGGGAATATTTCTCCGGATAATATCCTTTGCGAGGAATTTATAGATGAGACGACCGGAGAAACTTATCCGCGGCTTATTCTCTCCGGTTTTTCCCGTCTTGGTAATTTACACGTATTGAATGCACGTAAATGGGGATGGAATTCTCCCGAGTATATCTACCAGTCTGTCAGCAAAGAATATTATAAAAGGCACGATAGCTCCTTTTCTGCTGATTATGGCGCGAAAAGAGATACCTGGGCTTTAGGCTTGCTCCTCGCGTATTTCTTTCTTGGAAGGTATGAGGATCAATGTTTGCCCAATTTTAATTTTCTCGCTAGTAAGTTGACATTTGATGAATCGGGAAAATACATTGTCGATGAATCTAGGTTAGCCGAAATCACTCAAAAAGAGATCGATCTAGAAATCGATCGAATCATAAAAGGGCTTCCTTCAGAGGAACTTAAAGTTGTTTGGGAGTTTATCAGGGGCTGCTTAGTTGTGGATCCAGATTTAAGGCCTACCATCGCTCAACACTACTTGAAGTTGGAGGACTTGCCGTCACTGAATTTTCGAATGCACTTCACTGTAGGAGGAGCGCTTTAGAAACAATCTTTGATCCAAAAAACCATAGGTTTTTTGGTTTCTTTGGCGGCTCCGATCTCTTTCCAGGAAAAATTGGCGATGAGATCGGGGCGTTTGAGATATCCTTGCCTTTCCCAAAAGCGGTTTAAAGATTGGTAATTGGGTGGTTTTCGTAAGTCATTTTTAGCTCTTACCACTTCGCAAAGGGCGATTTTTTCATAAAGCCCCATTTCTTTTATGGCTTTTTCGAATTGTTGATACATCAGGTAGCCGATGTTTTTCTTTCTATATTCTTGAAGTAAAACGATTTCTCCTAAATAGAAAATCCGTTCCGAGGGAATATGTTTGTTAAGAAAAAGATCTTTGATCTCCTCCATCGATTCTGTAAGAGGAAGCCCTGTAACGGCCCCCACAACTCGATGATCATCTTCAGCGATGACGAGCATCGCATGGCTCGTTTGCGAATACATGAGGAGGTAGCGCTCTTCGTAGGACATTTCTCCTTCGTAGAGATAAGGATATTCGCGAAAGATAGCGATCCTCAGTTCAGCTATTTTAGGTATGTAGGGGATGATTTCTTTGCCGAGGAGAGTTTTTATTTTCACTGTTTTCCTCTCATTTTATAATAAAGCATTGTCACAAGCGATATGCTGGCGGCAAGGACCAAAATGATCTTGGATGATTGGATCAATAACACGCCGCCCAATAAACAAATGATGCTGTCTCCTAAAACGCGCAAAGAGACTTGGGTTCCCATCACTTCGCCTTGCATGCTGTCTGAAACGGAGTCGGAGATATTGACCGTAAGCAAGGTGACCGCAAGGCCGATGGCAAGTCCGCATAGGCCGAATCCTAGCAGCATGAAGAAGTGGGAATTCGTAGTGACGATTCCCGTGAGAAAGAAAGCAAATCCCCCTATAGCTCCTATAATTAAACGCCGATTAGAGGTGCGCGTAGAAGTAAAAGCGGGCAGCCAGCCGTTCCCAACGGCAAGGCCTAGGCATAGCGCGCCGTTATAAAAAATGAGCTGCGCGGGGCCGAGCGTCCATTTGACAGTGAGATAAACCGGGGCAAATTCATAAAAAATATCGACGGCCAAAGTGAAACATGTTGATGCGATCATCAAAGTTTTTAGTCGCTGGTTCGAAAATAGAGCTGACATTCTTTTGATGAAATTGAACCTTTGCCATAAAGTTCGGGCTTTTTTGGTCCCTGCCTTAGGAGAGTTTTTTAAGACAAGCGCTGATAACCCTGCAAGAAAAACAAAGAGGACGCAGATAAAGAAAAAAGGCGTAGAGGTCGTCAGTCCTTCTAAGAGGCTTTTATCGCTCATGAGGCCGCCTAAAAAAGGGCCGATCAAGTAAGCAATCGAAGTCACGGCATTGATTTTGCCAAATGTGTCGTGTTTGGAAAGTTTGTTGAGATCGGCGCACATAGCTCGAGCGATCGCGATATTGCCCTCCATGAGGCCAGCTAAGAACCGGCTGATGATCAACATCCCTACATGCTGTTTTGCAATCGCCAGCGCTGTAAAAAAATTACAAATGGCTGTGACGACCAAGCTTGCCGAAAGGAGGTGTTTGCGCCCATAATCATCTGATAAGGCGCCGAGGATGGGAGATCCGATAAACTGGCCTAAAGGATAAGCTGCCAAAGTAACTCCCAGAAAAAGAGCGCGGCTGGACTCCCCCCAGCTCAAGGGAAGAAAGGAGTATTCTAAATTAAGGAATAAGGGAGGAAAGATCAGATAGGGAATAGAAATGCCTAGAAAGCCTAGGAAGACAATCAGTAAAATAACCCAAAATTGTCGTGTTTGATTTTTTTTTAAGTCTGTCATATACTTTTTAGGGAAAAAGTAGAATTGATTGTAATTTTTTAAGATGTTTTTTTCGAGATGAATTATCTTTCTTTAGAAAAATGGACTCAGAGGGCCGATGTCCATAAAAAGCTTGTCAGTCCTATCGCCGATGCCTTT
>DAINNB010000095.1:0-6532 GCA_036736085.1 Chlamydiales bacterium | reverse complement strand
CTAGTATGAGGCAATACAACACAATTTGCGGCGATCGATTTTTGGCAGCTATCAATCTCATCCAACAGTCGATTCTTGAGTCACGAACGGTATAGATCTGTAGGCAGCGAAGAGCGGAAAACCGAAGTGTCTCAGTCTTTAAATACGGAAGCTATTATCGTACTTATTTCTGCTCTGCTCATTCCATTTTTTCTCAATGTATGCCTCATGTCTACGCTCTATTTTGCCAGCCTTCTTGTTGATTGCAAAAAAAACATCCGGCGAAGGGCAATTTTTAACATGCGTTCAGACAAACACCGATCCTTTACATCTTGTTGGAGTGGCTGTTACTTACACTTTAGGCATAATATCTACCTGCAACATCAGGTTCCGTAATCTATCTTTCGAAATTTTTGTAGTAAGTATTTTTTTTATTTTTTAGAATGCTGACCACTCAAATTTACAAGAGGCATTGCATGAGTCATTTAATCCCTATCGGCGCTGCAAAAGCGAGCGGATATTCACAAAAAAACGATGCAGATGAAGCGGAGCGAACAGTCGCGGCATTCTCTTCTTCTGCGGCAGCAATTACTGCCATTAACTTCCTCGGATTTCTCTCTATTTTAGCAACGAAATGCGAAAGCGGAAAATATTGCCCTGAGGCGGATATCTCCTGCGCAGATATAGCTATCGCTTCTTTGTGGGTTGCTGCGGGAGGAATGATTGGGCAAATGGCCACATTGCCTCGTGTTCGACGAGATCAATTTGAGAGCAAAGAACAACTTAAGACCTTCAAGAAAACTGTTATTCAAACAGCCTCCTCTTGCTCGGCTCTCGCTTTTCAATGCCTTTTTCGATTTGCCGCTGGGTTGGTCGAATCTTCTAAACAGCAAGAAAGTCTAACGAAGCGCTGTGAAACAGAGCTTCTTGTACACTTATTTTTTATCACTGGAATGATTTGTTACTTAGGGACAACTTTACCCACAAACAGAAGATAAAAAAGACAAAAGGGCTCTTTTGGAAAGCGCCCTTTTGTTGGGTAGGTTGTAGGAGCTGAAAGAAAATTAGCTAACTTTTGTCGTTTTGTTCAGGTAATTTTCTTGGTATGACTTAATATCAGCGTCCGTAATGATCCAAGCGGCTCCGCGGCGAGAAGCTTTCAAGAGGCCTACGCGCGTTGCATAATAGATTTTCTGAGCTGGAACATTCAGAAGTTTTGCTGCTTGGTTTACAGAGTAGAAACCTTTTTTGTTATCGAAAAGCAATTCGCCATTGAACATCGACTTCGTTCTAGAATACTTATTGAGTCGATACTCTTCTAGATCATCTAAATGGATTGTCCAGCGAGTCGCATCTTTTGTAGCTTTTAATTTTTTTTGCTTGATCGCTACATAGATTGCTTGTCTTGTAACATTATTAATGCGGGCGGCTTCTGTGATAGAAACTACCTTGATGGCCCCTTCCGCTGTCTTTTGGTTCTCAGAATTCATTTTTTTTCTCCTACAATTTTAAAATCTAATTTTTTCTATCGGCCAACATTAAACAATTTAATTGGCCTTCAATTCTTGTTATTTAGAATTTATCTTACCTTTTCAACTAAGTATTATTCCACGGCTATGCGTTAAATTCAATCTTTTTCCTACTCAAGTGAAAAAATTTTATCCCTAAGGGAGAAAAATTTCACTACCATTTTGCAAGTCACTTATACACATCAAGTTAGTTCTATATATTTTCCATAGCACCAAACTCCCCTTTTTCGGTATATTCAGGCTGTTAGGGGCTAAGAGACGGCTCAAAAAGTTGAAATCTGGGTGCCGATTGCCTAAATTTCTATTCATATAACATTAAGATATCTTTACAATACACTGCGAGGACAGCCATGGCTCGTTACATTTTATCCCTCCTTTTCCTTCTAATGGCCTCGATCGTCGAGCCAAAACTTCCAGACATTGCTCCTAGAGACGTGAAAAGCAAAGTCGAAGAAATTTTAAAAGCCCACGCCGTCTACAAACATTTAACCCCCCAGCTTATCGAAAGGACGTTAGAAAATTATTTAACTGAGCTCGATCCGACAAAAACCTATTTTCTAGAAGAAGAAATTCAAAAATGGCTCCACCCATCCGAAGAGACCTTGCAGGAAGGGCTTTCCGCCTTCAAGACAGCGGAATTTTCATTTTTTGAAGAGATCCATGATTGCATGCTCAAAGCCATCGAAAGAAGAAACAGTATAGAAGAAGAAATTAGCGCGCAGCCCTTACCGCAAGGGGTCAAGAGCGATGAATTTAAAGACCTCTCTTGGGTCAATAGCCGAGAAGAGCTCGCGGATCGATTGCTTCGGATCAAGGCTCTTCAGATCGAAGCTTGCGAAAAGCTTGGGGATGAAAACAAAGATAAATTCATCGCTCGCATTGACAAGAGAAGAGCGCTTCGCGAATCCGAACTGATCGGCCAAACTCCCGAAGAAAAGTTTAAACTGACGTTAACGCATCTATTAAAGGCGACGACCGCCTCTTTGGACTCCCACACAAACTATTTCACGCCCCTCGAAGCGAACCAATTTATGATCCAAGTCCAGCAGCGCCTTTTCGGCATCGGAGCTCAGCTGAGAGATAATTTAGACGGCTTATCGATTGTCCGCATTTTGGAAAACAGCCCTGCAAGCCAAGGCAATAAGCTCAAGATCAACGATCGGATCGTCGCCGTCGACCATGAATCCATCGTAGGCCTCGATATCACTGATGCTGTCGAAATGATCAGAGGGGAGAAAGAAACTCCTGTTTTATTGACGATTTTGCGGGAATCCGGCGAGGGAGAAGAGAGAAAAACAGAGCGGCTCGACATAGAAATTATCCGCAACGAAGTGGTTTTGGAAGAGACTCGGCTCGATAGCTCTTGGGAGCCTTATGGAGATGGCGTCATAGCCCATCTTCGCCTTTTCTCTTTTTATCAAGATCAAAATAGCTCGTCTGCGGGAGACCTTCAAAAAATCCTCGAAGAGATCAAAAAAGAACACAAGTTGAACGGGATCGTCCTCGATCTTAGAGGCAACGCGGGAGGCCTTTTGACCCAAGCCGTCGAAGTGACCGGCCTTTTCATCCACAAAGGAATCGTCGTCTCCATCAAAGATAGTAACGACCGACTTCAACATTTAAGAGAAATTGAAGGCAAGCCTATTTGGGATGGCCCCCTGCTCATTTTAGTCAACCGGGCCAGTGCATCGGCAGCCGAAATCGTGGCGCAAACGCTCCAAGATTATGGACGAGCGCTCGTCGTAGGCGATGAACACACTTTCGGCAAGGGCACTTTTCAAACTTTCACCCTCGATCCATCAAAACACAAAATCAATCCGCAGGGAGAATATAAAGTCACCCGAGGTAAATACTATACCGTTTCCGGCAAAAGCCCCCAGCTCACAGGCGTCGCATCAGACCTCATCGTCCCTGGCATCTTGTCAGAACTCGATATCGGTGAAAAATTTGCAAAATTTCCTCTTGAAAATGATGAGATCGAGCCCCATTTTGAAGACGATCTTTCTGACATAGCCCCCTTCCACCGCCTCCAGCTTGGACCTCTCTATAAATACAATATGCAAACCAGACTTTCTACTTATGTTCCCTATAGAGAGGTTCTCGCTAAAAATTCAGCGCAGCGCATCAAAACAAATAAAATTTACCAAAACTTCCTCAAAGAACTTAGCAACAAAAATTATGATGCCGAGCCGATCGAGCTTTTTGGGCAAAGCGATCTACAGCTCGCCGAAACGATGAACATCATGAAGGATTTAATTTTTTTAATGAAATCCTCTTAAAAATTGGAAGTTTCAATCGTTTCGTCCTTGCATTAAAACCCCTCCTATAGAGAAAATGTACGGTTTACAAGCCCATTTTCTCTCTAGGAGTTTTCATGACCGTCCGTGTTCGCATCGCCCCCTCTCCCACCGGAGATCCTCACGTAGGAACCGCTTATATCGCCCTCTTCAATTTGATTTTTGCCCGCCACTTCAAAGGAACGTTTATTCTCAGGATCGAGGACACCGACCAGTCCCGAAGCCGCCCTGAATATGAAAAAAATATTTTTGACGCACTCCGTTGGACAGGGATCGAATGGGATGAAGGCCCCGATGTGGGAGGTCCTTACGGCCCCTACCGCCAATCGGAACGGACAGAAATCTATCGAAAATATGCTTACGAGCTGCTCGAAAGGGGCAAAGCCTACAAATGTTTTGCCACAGCAGAAGAACTTGCTGAAATGCGAGAGCTTGCAGCCGCAGAAGGAAGAAGGGCAGGATACGACCGAAGATACCGCAACCTTACCCCAGCAGAAGTCAAAGAACGGGAAGAAAAAGGACAGCCTTTTGTCATTCGCCTCAAAGTTCCTTTGACAGGCGATTGCGTGTATGACGATGCGATCAAAGGACGAATCTCCTCTCCCTGGGCAGATATTGATGACCAAGTTCTTCTCAAATCAGACGGCTTTCCCACTTATCACCTAGCCAATGTGGTCGACGATTATTTAATGAAGATCACCCATGTGATCCGTGGGGACGAGTGGATGAGCTCGACGCCAAAACACATTTTACTCTATGAATCTTTCGGATGGACGCCGCCCACGTTCATGCACATGCCTCTTCTGCTCGGCAAAGACGGCAAAAAATTATCGAAGAGAAAAAACCCGACATCGATCTTCTATTTCCGAGATAGCGGATTTCTCCCTGAAGCGCTCCTCAACTTCCTTACGCTGATGGGCTACAGCATGCCAGACGACAAAGAAATCTATTCTCTAGAGTAGATTATCTTAACGTTCGACCCAAAACGGATCGGCATCTCAGGGGCCTTTTTCGATATTCAAAAACTACACTGGGTCAATCAAAAGAAGATCATCGAGACCATTCCTGAAAACCAGCTCTGGAACCGGCTCGTCGATTGGCAGTTTAACGAAGAGTTCATGCGCCGTTTAATGCCTCTGGCCCATACGCGGATCAAAACGTTCGGCGATTTCATGCAGCTTTGCTCATTTTTCTTCGTCAATGATCTGCCTATTACCCCTGAACTTTTATGCCCGAAGAACACATCGCCTGAACTGATCAGTTTTCTGATCCAATCGACCATTTGGAGCTTGGATGAGCAAGAGGACTGGAGCGGAGCGGCTCTAGAAAAAGCTTCTCATGAAGTGGCAGATCTTTTTGCTATTCATCATAAAAAAGTCATGATTCCTGTCCTTTTCGCTTGCGTTATGGGAAAACTGCAAGGCCCTCCGCTATTTGACTCAGTTACCTTGCTCGGGAAAGATCGGACGCGGGTTCGCTTCATGAACGCGATCCAAGCGTTAGGGGGCATTTCAAATAAAAAAATGGATCAACTCAAAAAGGGATGGGACAAAAAAGACGTTAAGCATCTGTTAGCCGATCAAGGCTGAATGCTTTCTATCGGATCTTCCTGTGAGGCTTCATGCGTCTGAGAGATGACATAGCCTCTAGGGTTGCTTTCATGGACTTCGCACCCGGCTAAAGAAAGAAAAAGAGAACAAACGATAAACTTTTGTATCCAATGAGAGTTTAGCAAACCAATTCTCCATAACGTCATCTACTTGTCCTATATTTTATTGGTGAACACCTTGTCAACATATAATCGAACAACTCCTTATATAGCCCGAATCAAAGAGCGCTATCTTCTCACAGCGCCAAACTCTACCAAGCAGACCTATCATATTGCCCTCGATCTTCCAACAGACTCTCTTCCTTTTACTGTCGGCGACAGCGTAGCCATACTCCCCCAAAATGATCCGAACATGGTGGATCGGATCTTAAGTGCGATGCATCTATCAGGAGAAGAGCCCATTTTCGATCCCAAAACCAACGCGCCTCTTTCTTTGCGCTCTTATCTTTTAACAAAAGCTAACCTCTCCAAAGCAAACTCTCGGCTCCTCTCGCTTCTCAATCAACACCCCCTTTTAGAAGACAAAGAACGACTAAACTCCGCTCTTCTCTCTCACAATGTTCTCGATTTTTTGCGCCTCCACTCAACCAGCTCCCTTTCCCCTCAAGAATTCGCTAACAGCCTCCTTCCTCTCATGCCCCGTTTTTATTCGATCGCTTCATCTTCCAAGGTCTTTCCAAATGAAATCCATCTCACCATTTCTTTCCTTTCCTACACACAACAAGGGGAAACCCGCTACGGCGTCGCCAGCTATTTCCTCTGCCAGCAAGCAGCTCTCGAGTCAACTCCCATTCCCCTCTACATCCAACCGTCGAATGGATTTTGCCTACCCTCTCCCGATGACTCGATTATTCTGATCGGCCCCGGAACAGGCGTCGCCCCCTTCCGCGCCTTCCTCCAAGAACGTCTCGCCGACCAGGCCAAAGGGCGCAACTGGCTCTTCTTTGGAGAGCGCCACGCCTCCAGCTCTTCCTCCAGCGCCTTCCACCGATCTAGCGACTCTCCCTTCAGCTTCTTCTTGAAGTCGATCCCTCGGACTTCCGCTTCAATCTGCAACTCCGCCAGGTAACCGACCGCCTGCTCGGCCGGCGTTCTCTCACTGAACTTCTTCCACAGGG
>DAINNB010000094.1:0-6598 GCA_036736085.1 Chlamydiales bacterium | reverse complement strand
CATAAGAAAGAGCAGGGGAGTGAGAATACTATGTTGGAGAAAGAGGGTCGATAGGGTGGGTGGGTTGAGACGCGCTCGGAGGGGGAATTTTGTTTTGAAAGGGGGCCGAGGACACTTGCGAGGGGAAGATCAAAGGAGCTTTTGAGGTTAATTGAGGAGTTGGGGTTAAGTGGAGAGATTGTGCCCTCTTCGAAGGCTGCGGCGAATAGGTTTTTGTTGAGGAAGGGGAGGCTTCGTTCTTTGGGGTATTTTTGGCCTCGGCGTGTTTGGGCGGGAGCGAGGGAAGTATTTAGGAAGAAGGGGAGTGGAGAGGATGAGTCGATCTATGCTTTTGCGGCTAGACGGTTTGGTGCGACGGTGGCGAGACGCTTTTTTGATCCGCTGACGCTCGGGATTTATGCGGGGGATATCCATCGGTTGTCTGTTCGTTCGTGCTTTCGACCGTTTTGGGAGTGGGAGCAGAAAGAGGGATCTGTTGTTCGGGGGATGTTGAAGAAGAAGAGGGGCGAGCCGGGCTTGTTTACTTTAAAGGGAGGGTTGGAGAGGTTGATTTCGGAGTTGGAAAGGCAGCTTCCGATCCGTGTGGTGAAAAATTGCTATGTGGAGGCCTTTTCTTCGGGCGTGGAGACTTCTCAGGGGGTGTTTTTGGCGGATAGGATGATTTCTGCGCTGCCTGCGAATGAGATTAGCCGGCTGACGGGGATTGAGCTGGCAATCCCTTATCGATCGATTTGGGTTGTCCATTTGGGGTTTGGCGCGCGAGTTTTAAAAAAGAGGGGATTTGGTTATTTGGTTCCGAGCGAAGAGGGGGAAAGGTTGCTTGGGATGGTTTGGGATTCGGAGATTTTTGGGGAAGAGAAGCAGACTCGCCTGACTGCGATGGTGAGAGAGGAATCTATGGACCCAGTGGGGGATGCTTTGGGTGCGCTTAAGCGTCATTTAGAAATTGAGCAGCGACCTGATTATGTGACTTATCAGTTGGCGGAGAAAGCGATTCCTCAGTTTGAGGTGGGCCATGAAGAAAAAATGGCGCATTTTGAAAGGGAAGCGGCAAAACGCTTCCCTCATCTTTCGTTAGTCGGTAATTATTGGGCTGGAGCTTCCTTGGAGGCTTGCGTGGCTAGGGCCCGATTGGTTGTCTAAACGCCATTCGCTTTCGTAGCGCTCGATCAACGTCTCGACGGCTGAACAAAATAAGCTGTTTGATGAGGTGAGGGGATTTTTTTTTCTGAAAATTTCTCTATGGGCTCGTTTTTTTGCCCATGCACGTAAATCTCCCATTGTATCCCCTTGTGGTCCATCTTCTTCATACATGAGTTCGTCTCGCATTTCTTGAGCAAGCACGCATTCGCCCCAAGGAGAAAGGTTTTCATAAGCATCTCGAATAGCGAATCGGTTTATTTTGTTGTCTATTTGCCTTTTGATTTCCTTTAGTTCATCTACTCCTTCCATTTGAGGCAAGAGAGCGTTTTCAATGGAATAGGCGATGGCGAGATGGAACAAATGATGGATTTTTTCAATCTGTTCATCGGGTTCGACCGGGCCTTCCGACACATTAGAGAGCTGTTTGGGATGAATGATCTCTTCGGCTCTGGCCATCGTTACGCTTTCGTGGCTTACGATTTCCATAGAGCGTTTGATCATCATTTGAATCGCTGTCGGCAGGTTGTCATAATGGGCGACAATGATCTCTCTTGTAGAGCCTTCTTCGATGATTGTTTGCAGGCCGTAGACAGATTTAAGAGGTTCTCTTGAGTAGGCAATAGATTCTGGAAAAGAGTGGGAAATGGGAGGTGACATAGTTTGAGCTTCCTTGTTTTTGTGTCAATTTTTTGAAGAGAAAGCTGGGCATTATAGGTTTGTATATTTTTTTTGTAAAATATAAGACCTTTCTTGTTAGCAAGTTGCGCTGGAAAAACGGTTTCTTTATAAATGCAAATCTTTTCTTTACAACTTGAAAGGCTGTTTTTTACAATAGACGGGCAAGAAAATGTTGGGGTGTGAATGGCTGCGCTGGGAAATAGCGATATTGGACAGCTGTTTAGAGAAACTTTTTGTACGAGGGATTTGGAGCAGCGAGATCTTTTCCGTTTCGGCAAAGAAACGATGGGCGTAGAGTTTTTTTCTTTTTCTTCGGAAGAAATAGCGGAAAAAATAAAAGAGCAGGATCTGGAGCTGTTTAAGCAAATGTATTTTGTAGCGGAGGCCCTCAAAGGTCGCGTTCAGTTGACAGATCCGATGAGCATAGCGCTCTGCGATAAAAATTTAGAAAAATTATGGAGGGGAGTGTTTGTTGAAAAGAGGTCTTCCTATTTAGCAAGATCCTCTCCGGGTACGCTTCTTACAGTGAGTTTGGAGAATTTGGGAAATCCTGAAGAGGTGATCGCATTGGAAGATGCAGGTTTTTCTCCAGCTAAAGCTGCTGAACTAGAAAAATCTTTGGCTGCAATTACCCAAACCATCAGCGTTTCAGTCCGGGATCCTGAAAGTTTGACGGAAGAAGAAAATCAAAAGATTGCAGCTATACAAGGCAAGGGGATTGTGGTTGTGCCCTGGCAGACCACAAGCTGCGATCCTACTTACTCTTCTTATTTAATAGTGCATGGAAATCAGCTGCCGCTGAACCGAATCCCCCTTGAAGAAAAGGAAAAAATTGTTCAAAAAATTACGACGCAGATGCGAGTTGATTTTGAAAGGGAGTATCGTGTAGCGTTCATCTCTTCTCTGGGACTAAAACGTTTTTATGTGGAACATAGACAAAATGTAGGGATGGAAGAGGAGATCCTTTTTTTGGTTAAAGATGCGAAGTATGCGACAAAAAATCTTTTCGCATTCGTTCAAGCATTGCCTCACGTTACAGCGAGAGAACAGCTTATTATACTCGATTATTCGACGCAAACGATCTTTAATCAGGCCGCGGCCTTATTCTATATGAGTTATTTGCCCAAAATACAAGAATGTTTGTTGACCATTTATCCTGATGAAATATTTATGCCGACATTCGAGGGATTAAGCGAAATCCTCCATGATATCGAGAATAAAGAGACGACTTGCACCCAGCTTGTTTCTATAGGGGATTTAAACCTTTTGGACGATAAGAACCAAGGTCCGGTGATCTTGCAATTCAAAATAGAAGCAACGTTTGATTGGGGCTCCGAGGAGATGGTTTTAAATCTCGTTGAGTTGATTTCTGCCGACACGCGTCCATTTCAAAAATAGACCATTAGATGGGAGATCTCTGCAAAGTGAGCTGGCATTGTTCAATACAATCCACTTTGCAGCAATTGATTTTTGGCGCTTTGAACCCGTCTAAGAGACTGTCCACAAACTGAGCTTCCGTCGATTTTAGGATTATTTTGAGCCAAATTCCGCATCTTTGCCTGGGAGTAATATCAAACCGCATATATTACCCCCAGGCAAAGATGCGGAATTTGGCCAAAATAATCCCTAAAATCGACGAAGACTCAGTTCGTGGGCAGTCTCTAATAGCCGATTCTTCAGGTTGTTTCAGTGTAAACTCAAAAGATCAATCATTTTATCGTATTTTTTAGGGATGATTTAAGTTAATCTTAAATTCAATCCAAGTGCAATTACCAAAGAAACAAGAGTGTGCCATTTAGGATTTCCTTTTTCTGAAAGTGTTTTATAAAGGCTTTCTCTTCCAATACCCGCTTTTTTTGCGAGATTTCCAACTCCACCTTGTGCTTCAGCAACATTGCGAATAGCGACCAAGAAAAGATGTTGGGATTCTTCATCCCCCTTAAGACTATCTTCTAAGGCAGCATTGAGATAAGCAACGGCTTCGTCGTGATCCTTTAGCTTTTTTAAAAGCCACTCTTGATAATTTTTATTTTTTGCCATGTTTTTTCTCCCTCAATTGATACTCTTTTAAATACTCCTTAGCCTTATTAATGTCCTTGGTTTGCGAACTTTTATCCCCGCCACAAAGCAAGAGGACTATCTTGCTGCCTATTTTCGAGTAATAGACTCTAATTGCTGGTCCGTAGTGAATTCTTAATTCCGCAATTCCTTCGCCAAGGGCTTTACAATCGCCAAAGTTCCCTACTTTTAGGCGATCAAGCCTTACCAGGACCTTAGCGCGTGTATGAAGCTCCCGTAGGCTTTCAAACCAATCGTCAAAAAGGCAATGACCAGTAGCTGTTTCGTAAAGCTCAATTTCGATTTCCATGATTTTATTGTATCCTGTGGGATACATTTTTTGCAAGAGATTTGTAAACAGCTAAATTTGAGTGTGATAAAGCTATCTTTTTCTAAAGGATTTTTTCGTTTTTCAAAAATATAATCATGATCGATCCAGCTTATTTCTGCCAGCTGTGCTATGCTTGCTTGATTCGATCATAAGTCCGTCGATGCAGACCCAATGAATTAAAAAATAGTTCATCATCGATTTCATCTTGAATTCTTGACTCGTTAATTGTTATTGATCGAACAAGTTTAGCAATCGATTCTTGAGTGGCGAGTGGTAGATGAGCTTTGATTATCGTATTTATCTGAATTGTCATGATATTGATCACCACATTGATCTCCATGAGACCTCGACAGGGGAAGTGGAAATGCATGGGAAGAGGTATTCTCTAGCTAGCGATGATAGAGAACTATTCCAATCTCTTTTCTCTTTTGTCCAATCGCTTCATAGTATAAATGATATTGCTGCGAGAGCATCTTTATCTGGCAGAGTGGAAAAAATCTTATCGGGGGATGAAGCTCTTTCAGATAGGGTAGATTGTCATTGCAAAGCGCTTGTGGAAGCAGGATTTACTGGTTCAGTCCTAATTGAAAGAGATGGCAAAGTATTAGTGAATAAGAAATATGGGAAGGCAGCTGATGAAGATGCGGGGAAGCCTTTTTATGTAGCTTCTTTAACTAAGCAATTTACTGCTGCTGCGATCATGCAATTGGTAGAAAAAGGTCTGATTGATGTAGAAAAATCAATCAATGAATATTTGCCTCCTGAACTCCAATCGGATAGGTGGGCAGAGGTGACAGTACACCATTTATTATCAAATCAGTCAGGGATTCATAATTTTACCAGATCGCCTGGTTATGAAGAAAAGACACTTGATCTTGTCTTGGATGAGGAGAAGGGAAGAGAATTAGAATTTGCTCCGGGATCGGAATTTGAGTATTCGAATACAAATTATCAATTGCTAGGGAAAATCATCGCTCATGTGAGCCAAGTTCCTTATGGTCAATATATAAAAGAACATCTTTTGGAACCTGCCGGAATGAATTCTTCTCGAGTGCAATCGGAAGGAGAGAAAGGGCCTGATCAAGAGGTGGTGCAGGGATACAAGGTTCTTCCAGATGCTGCTATTGAAAAAACCACGGCAGCTGATTTACATCTTATTTATGCAGCGGGAGGCGTGATTTCTACTGCAAGCGATATGGCAAAATGGAGCGATGTTTTAGACGGGGAAACTGCCATTTTGAGCAAAGCTTCCGTAAAGCGTATGACTACAGCTTATCGCGATCAATATGGCTATGGTCTATGTGTTTATGATGATGAAGAGAGACCTATTGTGCGTCATGCAGGAGAATTGGCTGGTTTCAACACGGAATTTTGCAAATATCCGAAGCAAAAAGCTGTCATCATTGTACTATCGAATAATCAAAATTTCGAAGTTCTGCCTTTGGCAGAGAACTTGGAAAAGATAGTATTCGATGGAAAAATGGATTTAGCTGTACCTGTTTCTCGAATGGATCAAGACTTTTTGGATTATAAGGGAGCTTACCAGTCGCAGCAAAATTCTGATGCAATTTTGCGTCTCGAAGTAACAGAGTCGGGTTCACTACAAGCATTTTTTCAGGATTCTCCTGCTTTTCCAGCATTTCCTCTTTCTAATGGAGACTTCTTTGTGCCTGGATTAGGTTGGGAATTTGAGAAACAAGAAAATGGGTCTCTACTTGTTTATGTATTTGGCAGGTCCGAGCCGTTCGATACCTTTATCAGTTCGTCTATATAAATCTGACATATTACCCTCGCACGAGTGGGTGATGTGCATGGGTAAGGCGGTCTCCGAAATTATAGCCTAGCGTTTTGAGTTGGTGGTTGCAGGGATCTTCTCCGTTGTGGCAATACACCGCAGTCGGCAAAGCATAGGCAACAGCATAGAGAGAGGTTTTATGCAGCGAGAGTTTAGGGAGATTGAGCAGTAGGTTTGGGTTGAGAGCCAGAAGATTGCCTCTTTTGGCTGGAAGCGGGATCAAACCGGGTTCGAGTCCAAAGGTAGAGGCGGCCGTTTCCGATTCCTCTGGTTCCGTAAAGCGGATAAAATAAAGGCAAGTTAACCCTTGGATGCTAAAAAGATCTTTCCCTTTGGCAGAGTGAGGCCAGGTTTGAGGGGGGATCCACTGATCGAAGGCCAAATGTAGAGAAGGTTTGTTCGAAAGGCCGAGAGCGACGGCTGTCATCCGTTTGGAAAGGAGAAGTGTTTTTAGGGCCTCTTTGGCGCGCCAAAGATCGCGGCCGTTGGCATAAAGCTCCTCTGGGGGGATTCTAGATAAGCTCCTTTTGAGACGGGAAAAAAGGGCGGCGTCTAAGTGGGCTTGCAGTTCAACACATTCGGCGGGGGAGAGG
>DAINNB010000093.1:0-6602 GCA_036736085.1 Chlamydiales bacterium | reverse complement strand
AGTATCTCCTGGATAAAGGGAAAAAGAGATAGAGTCGACGGCGTGGAAGATTTTTTTTCCTTGGGTGTAGGCGACGGAAAGATTTTGCACTTCGAGAAGAGGTTTTTCCGATCGAGACGCTAAAGGAGATTGGCGAAAGATCGGTTTTTCAGGAAAAAATATCGGTTCAATACATTTTCCTTTCTGGATGGCTAGCGTTCGGTCGCAAAGATGGGAAATAACTTTTTTATCATGAGAGATGATTAAAAGGCCCATGTCAAAGCGTTGTTGGACGTCTTGTAAAAGGCGCAGGATTTGCCCTCGCAAGGGAGCGTCCAAAGCGGTTGTAGGCTCGTCTGCAATCAAAAGTTTGGGACGGCATGAAAGAGCGATTGCGATCAATATGCGCTGTTTTTGCCCTCCGCTGAGCTGATGCGGATATTGGTTGAAACAGATTTCAGGCTGTTGGATGCCCACTAGATCGAGTAGCTGCAAAACCTCACTTTTTGCTGAGTGAGGTGAGGCCAGTCGATGATATAAAATTCCTTCTAGGATCTGTTGGCCGATCCTCATTGTAGGCGTGAGAGCGCTCATCGGATCTTGAGGAATAAAGCCAATTTCTTTGCCTCTTATTTTTTGCCACTCTTTTTCCTTCATGGGATAAAGGGGAATATTTCGATAGAGGATAGATCCCTCTACGGCAGCTCCTTTAAGAAGGCCTGCAATCGCAAGGCCCAAAGAGGTTTTTCCAGATCCTGATTCGCCGATAATTCCGAGCGTTCCTCTCGGCTGCATAGCAAACGAGACGTCTCGCAGAGCGTAGAACGTTCGCTCAGGCAGAGAAAATGAAAGGGAGAGATGATCGACTTGTAGCAAGGTCATTTAGGCCGCATTGCATGACCGAGTAAATGAAAGGCGAGTGTTGTAGCTGTGATCGATGCTGCCGGAAAAAAGAGCCTCCACGGATAAAAACTCATCGCTTTTATCCCCTCGCTGATCATAACGCCCCAGCTCGCAGCAGGGGCTTGGACGCCAAGTCCTAAAAAACTTAAAAATGCTTCGGTAAAAATGGCCCCCGGGATGCTAAATGTCATCGCTGTAATGATCGGTCCCAATGAATTGGGAATGAGATAGCAAAAAATGATCCGAAGGGAAGAGGCGCCTAACGCTTTGGCCGACAAAATGTATTCTTGCTGTTTTACTTGGAGCATGTGAGAACGGACAATGCGCGCCATGTGGATCCATCCAGTGATCGTCATCGCTACGAGAAGAGTGACAAGGCCAGGGCCTCGGACGAGGGTGAGCATCATGACGAGCAATAAATAGGGAATCGAATGCAAGATATCACAAATTTTCATTAAGCATGTTTCGATTTTTCCCCCTAGATGCGCAGCTATTGCTGCCCATAGAATGCCTGCTGCGGCATCGATCAAGGTTGCAGAGATCCCTAGAAAAAGAGAGATGCGAGCCCCCCAGCACACGCGGACAAAAAGATCCCTGCCTAGCTCATCTGTGCCAAACCAAAAATCAGCGCAGGGAGGAGAGTTTTTATAGGCAAGTTGAATGTCAGAGGGGTGATGAGGAGAGAAAAAGGGGCCGAAGAGCGCAAGGACTCCAATCGTTGTTAAAAGGAAAAAAGCAAACTTCGCGGCCCTGCGACGGCATACAAGCTGCCAAAAAGAGCCTTGAGGAAGAGAATGAACCTGTATGTCATTCATATTCTTTTGACGCGCGAATTCTTGGATCCATCAAGCCATAAATTATATCCACAAGAAAATTCGAGAGCATTAAAAAAAAGCTAAAAAAAAGAGTTAACCCTAAAATCATCGGATAATCTCTTGCCGCAATACTCGAAATCATCCATTTGCCAAGACCTGGGATGGAAAAAATTTTTTCAATCATTAAGCTTCCCATCACAAGATGAGAGGTGGCGGGGCCCAGGTAAGCGACGACGGGAAGCAGGGCGCTTCGAAATCCATGTCGGTAAGCGATGCGAAGCATCGGCAGTCCTTTGGCTTTCGCGGTTTGTATGTAATGTTCTTCCAACACTTCGCTAAGCCGCGCTCTTGTAAGCCGGGCGATGTAGGCTGTTGGCATTGCGGCTAGTGCAAGAGTTGGGAGGACTGTGTGAAGCCATGTGCCCCAATAAGCAATAGGAAACCAGTGGAGCTTAAGACAAAATGTCCATTGGAGCAAGCTGGCCAAGATAAAACTTGGCAAAGAGACTCCGATGGCGCAAAGAATTAGGATCGTTGTATCTTGCCGTGAGTTTTTCTTTAAAGCAGTCCACAGACCGAGCAAAACCCCTCCGGGGATAGCCAAACAAAGGGCTTGCAGGCCTAAAATAGCGGATGAGCTCCATCCTTCGCGGATCAGTTCGACGACAGTTTTTCCGGGATAAAGAATGGAACAGCCCAGATCTAAGGTGGCTATCCGTTTGAGATAGAAAAAATATTGATGTGTTAAAGGAAGATCGAGGCCGTAGTAAGCATGCAGCGTTTGCATCACTTCTCTAGGAATGGGGTGGTCTCCAAGAAAAGGGTCGCCTGGAATAGCGTGCATGAAAAAAAAAGTTATGGTGAGAACGATCCAGAGAGACAAGAGGAAAGTTCCCCCTTTTGTTAAGAAATAGCGCAGCATGTGTAAACTTTTTGCGCTTTAGGATAGCATAATGATAGCTGAGAAGAAAGAGGGGATTTTTATGAAAAAAACTCAGGCTGGACGGAGCTCTAGTCTGAGGCGGAATTTTCCTAAAAATACACTGAAATAACTTGAGGAATCGGTTTTGAGCAAGGCGTGAGTGAGAATCGAAATTTTGAGGTAAAGCGAACGCCGTCAAAAGCCGATTCTTTAAATTGTTTAGTTTTCTTCAACTTCCACTAAGTAAGTAGAGAACAATTGAGCCCTGTCATTTTCAGTCATAGGGTTGCCGGCATGGAAGTACTCCACTACGCTATCTACAAGAGGTTCAAGAAGATTTTCACGATCGTTTTCAATAAAGAAAAGAAACTCTTCTATTGTAAATAGTTCTTCAGGAGGCAGGACAGAGGTAAGCTGTTGAATTTGTTTTGTGATGCGCTCTTTTTGCTTTGAGTTAAGTTTTGAGAATTCCTCTATGAGTTCAAAAAGATCGCCGTGAGACCGACCATTTCGAGTCACAGCCAAAAGAAACTCTGCAAGCTCGGTTTGCTCTTGTTTGTTTAATTGGGCGAACTGACTGAAAATTGCCCATTTTGTGTCTAAGAGCCAATAAGGCTCAGCGATTTTAGCCAAATCTTCGCCAATTTCTTCATTTTCTGACATAAAATCTAAAAGGGTGATGTGGTTTTCGGGATGGATAATTTTTCCAAACAGATAGTTTTCGTCTCCAATAAATTTTTTCATTAGTTTGAAAGCTTTTCCTTGAAGATTGGGCTTGATGTGGGCTAAGGCATGCAAAAAACCAATTTTCTGGCGGTTTTTTTCAGGAGTGTTATCTAGTAGTCGATAATTTCTGTCAAAAAATTGATCCAGATTTTCTAAAAAGGCCTCTGTCATTTCTTCTGATTTTTTATCAGCTTTTATTCTAGCTATCGCCTCTATGAGGGCAGGTAAGTCTTGCGAATGGCCGCAGCCGTGTTTTTTGATCCACTCATTTGCATATTTAATGACACTAGCCCTGTCATGATGGGGGAGATCTGCAATCATTTGCAAAAGTTCCATCACTTCTTCAGCAGTTGCAAACTGATAGTGTGTTTTGAGAAGTTTTAAAGCTTCCGTGATGATGTTTTCTTGCGATTTAGATAAAGTAAAAATTTCAGCGAATTTTTCTAATAGGATGATTTTATCATCATTGTCCCACTCACAACATTTTGCGGCTTCTATAAAGTATAACTCGAGCTCAACCAGCCGTTTTCTATCTTCGGCCCTTGGAAATTGAGTTAAGATGCGCTTTGTTTTTTCAAAGTAAGGGAGCTTATACCTTTCAGAAAAAATGTTGCTATACAAGCGTCCAATGAGCTTATCCATCTCGCTTATTTCTTTTTGAGGCTTTGTTTCAACATTGCGTGTTAAATAGCAAATCGTAGCCACGCCAACAGTAAGCTGCACGAAAGAGGATTGAGCCGCGCTAGAAAGCGTAGAGACTATGGCAGAGTTTGCCAAATTCAATAAAAGTGTCGATGTTACTTCAGTGATATAATTGATTGTCATGTCATTTCCTTTTTTTGTCTAATCTCTTGAAGTATTGCGTATTCTTCTATTTGTTTAAAAAAACCTTCTTTTTCAACTTTATGTTGATTTATTTGAAAAAACTTTTCGGCAGCCTTTATTAATTTTTTGTAATCGGTGATTTTTTGATGTGCTGGCAAAGAGAAAAAATCATTTAGTGATTTGGCGGGATCATCTTTTTTCTTTGGATCTCTAATAGAAATCAATCCAATATCTTCTGCTTCATCAATTTGAACATCTTTTAGCCGTCCTTGTAAAACAGCAATAAACAAACGTTCAACAATTCCTCCGGGACATTTCCTTGTTCCTTTTCCTGCACATTCATCGCTATTTAAGATGTTGACCATGGCATGGAAAGCGTTTTCTCTATCTGGAGAATCTAAATGAGAGATAAAATGGCATAAACGAGCTATGATTTCATTGCCTGAAGTTTTAGTGTGATTTATTAGATAGAAAGGTTCGAGAAAAGGGAAATAAAAAGATGATGATCGATCATTTTCTGTTAAAAGAGAAAAAGCTTGAACTAATTTATTTTCTAGCAGAAATCGAATAAAATTTCCGACAATCTCGTCTCCCTCGGGCTGGGTTATTGATTGTGTTGCGTCTCGTAGTAAAAATAAGGCGTCTCGGGTCTTCTTATCCCTGTTTCCGTCATGTACATCTAGAGAACTTTCACCATTTTGCGCCGCCAGAGCCATTTGCCCTGGGGCTGGAAAAAATAATTGTGAGATTTCTTCTAACGACATGGAATGCTTGACGACTAGATTGATTTTTTCATGGAGGTCATCTCCTAAATTAATAAATCGGTCTAATAATTTTAAAGAAAAAGGCCCTCCTTCAAGAAAAGGAAAAATTCTTTCTGCTTGCTCTACCAGGTCGACCCTTTTAGCCGAGGGGAGGTCAGCTAATCTTTCGATTAATTTTCCAGGAAGGCCTCCTTCTGGATGCCGTCTCATTAATCTCCAAGCAAATTCTAAAAGTTCCCTTCTTTCTTCTTTGGGAGCGATTAGAAGTTGATTGATGAGGTGGAGTTTGCTTTCTGCATCCCATAACCCTGAGGAAGTTTTTAGTAGTAGCGGGACGAGTTCTTTGTTTTCTAATATAAAAATTAAAATGTCCCTTTGCGTTTCATCGTTTTGAATTCTTCCAAACAATGCGTTTCGCGCTCCGAAAAAGAGGAGAGCGTCATGAAGAGCTTTTTCCATGTCTTTGGGTTCGATTTCCATTATAATTTGCAAGAATAATGTCTTTTCACTTTTTGCTAATTCTGGAAAATGAGAATGGTAAATATTTAGGCATTTTAAGAATGTGTTTATGTCATTTGTGTTTTCTAGCTTTGCAAACATTTCGAATATCATATTTAAATAGGATGTAGGAACAGGTTCGTCTCGATTTTTGGCTTTCCAATATTCTACATAAGAGAGGAAAAGCTTTTTTTTGTCCGAAGAGATTTCTGATATAAAAAGTAAGATTGTTGTGTAGTCTTCTTGTGCGATGTTTAATAGTGGTAATAACTTTTCTGTGTATTCGAAAGATTCAATTATTTCATCTGCTGTTTTTTCGTTTAGATTTTTCAGGATTTCTTCTACTTGATCAGGACATAATTCATGTTGATAAGTAAAGTTAGCCGTTATATTTAGTAATATCTTTCTTTTCTGCTTGGGTATGCTGATTATTATTTGTAATATTTCTAATGCCCGATCTTCGTCCCAATTTCCATTGAATACTCCTTGCCAAGATATTCCTGATGAATTGAAAAATTTTTTTGCTGATTTGATGATTTTTTTTCTTTCATCCGGCTGCATACTTTCTAAATGATCTTCAATAGCTTTGAGGCTCTCGTCTTTATAAAAATCCAAATAATTAGCGAGAGCCGTCATATCATCTTCAGGGATGTCTTTAAGATCTGCCTGCCATTTTCCTGCCAAATAATTTATCCCTGCTAAGCTGGTCAACGCGATGGCGGCCTGTCCCAACGTCGACTGCCCAATATCTGAAACAACTGATAAAATAGGATTTGTGAAATTGTAAACAAAACTTAATGTTGAGTAGATAGGGTTAATTGACATTTTTGATCCCTTTTTTTTAGATTTAATTATATAGTTATTTTTAGTTTTTTTGAATATAAATTATTTATTGTTTATCGATTTGTTGATAATTTATTTTAATTGTTTGCTTAGAGATTGTTTTCAATGTGCATAAGCTATTTATTGTTAGTTATTTAGTTTTTTCTTCGCTGAGGAGGTGTTTTTTTTCTTAATAAAAATTTAATATTATCACTTATTATAATTATGAAAAAATTAACAAATTGAACTTTTTTTTGTTTGCCTGTGAATTTTTTAAATAATTGTTGCCGCAGTTATACCCGTTCCACCTCAATCGCGCCCAAAATGACCGCATTCAAAGGCTTTTAA
>DAINNB010000092.1:0-6608 GCA_036736085.1 Chlamydiales bacterium | reverse complement strand
TATTGCCTTGGAAAGTTGATTTGTCTTTGAAAAATCAGATTGATAATCCAGATGTAGTAGAACATATCGATACTGTCGGAATAGAGTTCTACAAAGCTTCAGAAAAGTAAAAATCTCAAATACCTCTATACCGAAGAAAGTCGAAGAATCGGCTTATAGGCGGGTTCTTCAACTTTCTTCGGTATAAAGTCCTTCCCAATTTTCATGATCATCTTCCGCCTCGGAAGATGATAAAAAAAGAAAACAGGAGTCCAGAGGACGCCAGTCCTTTGGCGGGGTGCGGGGCGGAGCCCTGCCTAAGCGGAGATATTCGCTTCAAGAAGGCGGAGGGCTTGTTGGACGACTTCGTTTGGACTGATTTGGAGGAGGCAAAACGGGAGTTTGCATTTTCTTCTGAGGCAGGGACGGCAAGAGCGGGGTTTGGAGCAGATGGCAGCGCTTGGACAGAGGTATGGACCGCAGAGGGCGGGGTCTGTGGGGGAGTAGATTCCGATGGCTGGGGTGTTGAGGGCGCAGGCGAGGTGGAAGGGGCCTGTGTCGCTTGAGATGAAAAGGTCGACGGCGTCGAGGGTGGAGGCGAATTGACGGAGGGGGAGAGTGTGGTCTGCAAGATGAGAGCCGGGGATGAGATTTGAGAGGGCTTGCATGAGGGGAAGTTCAGTGGGGCCTCCGGTGATGAGGATGCGGCATGAGAGAGTTTTTTGAAGGGCGTTGCCGACGGCGGCGAAGTGTTTTAGAGGCCAGCATTTGTAAGAGTCTTTGGCGCCGGGATGGAGCGCGACCCAGCGGCCCTTGAAGAGCTTTTTTTCTTCGGGGCGGAGGAAGAAAGAGAGGGGAGAGGGAGTCGGTGAGCCGCCGATAAGCTTGACGAGGGCAAGGCGCCTATCGATCTCATGCTCGTGAAGAGGGGGAAGAGAGGAGGTGAAGAGATCGTCGAGCCCTTTATTGAGATGAGATGTGCCGACAAGACGGGATGCACCAAGCGAAGCGCAAAGGGGAAGGACATAGCGCTGCGAAGCGTGGAAGAGGAGGATTGTGTCGAATTGACCTCGGAGATGACGCCAAAGAGAGATGGGGCTTTGGAGAAGATAGAGAGCGTCTGTCCAAGGATTGTTGTCGAGAATTTGTAAGCCGATTTTGCTCGTGAGGGCAGCGAGGTAGGCATCGGGAAATGAATGACGCAGAGCTTTTAGAGCGGGCATGGTCCAAAGCGTGTCTCCAAGCGCAGTCGTACTTACGGCTAAAATGCGGCGGGGGATGAGGGGCGTAGCAGGAGGAAGGGAAGGCGACGCTGTACGGGCTAGGAAACGAAGGAGGGGATTTTTAAAGATCATAAAAGTCAGCGAGAGAAGAAGGGGGTTTGGAGGAAGTTGAGAGCTCGGCTAGACATTGAAGGAAAATTTGTGCGAGCTGGATGTTTGTGAGAAGAGGGATGTGATGGTCGATGGCGAGCCTGCGGATCTTAAACCCTTCATTGCGGCCGGATGACGCTTGTTTGGGAATGTTGATGATCAGATCGAACTGTTTATGCGTAATGAGAGTTGAAATATTCGGCTCCATGTTTTCGCTGATTTTATAAACAACAGTCGAATAAACGCCCCGCTTGGCAAAAAAATCGTGGGTGCCTTGCGTGGCATAAAGGTCCCATCCTTGGCTTTCGAGTTTTTGCAAAGGCTCGAGCAGCTTATGTCGGAAATCAGACGGCGTGCTGACGAGGATTTTTTTTCCTTCAATTGATTGGCTTGTGGCCAGCCAAGAGGAAAAAAAAGCTTCCAGGTAGTTATCTGCAATGACGGCAACCTCACCGGTGGATGCCATCTCTACCCCTGTAACGGGATCGGATCCTTTCAGCCTCTGATAAGAAAATTGCGGCGTCTTGACGCCCACATAGTCGAGCTCTAAGGTTTCATAAGCGCGAGGTTTATGTTTGTTTAGAAAAATATCGCCTGCGATTTGGATGAAATTGGTCTTTGTCACTTTAGAAACAAAAGGAAAAGATCTTGCTGCTCGGACGTTGCATTCAATCACTTGGATTGCATTTTCTTTTGCAATGAACTGAATATTGAAAGGACCTGTAATGTCTAAAGCTTTGACAATCGTCTTTGCAACTCGTTTCGCCCTTCGAATCGTTTCAAGATAGAGACGTTGCGGAGGTAAAACGATCGTGGCGTCTCCTGAATGGACGCCCGCATTTTCAATGTGTTCGGAAATGGCGGAAACGACGATGGTTCCTTGGTTGGCTACGCCATCGATCTCAAATTCTTTGGCATGTTCAATGAATTTGGAGATGACGATCGGATGATCGGGAGAGACGATAGCCGCTTCTTTTAGATATTTGATCAGCTCGTCTTCGTTATAGACGACGTTCATGGCTGAGCCTGATAAAACATAAGATGGACGAATTAAGAGCGGATAGCCGTGCTCTGAGGCAAATTGTTTGGCGCTTGGCAAACTTGTCGCTCTTTGCCAAGGGGGTTGATCGATGCCCAGGGTGTGAAGAAGAGAGGAGAAAGCGTCTCTGTTTTCAGCCTGGTCGATCGAATGGGCCGAGGTGCCAAGGATTGGATACCCTTTTTGATGCAGTGGACTGGCCAAATTGTTCGCAATTTGCCCGCCGACTGATACGATGATCCCCTTGGGCTTTTCAAAATCGGCAATATCCTGGATCCTTTCAAAGGTCAGCTCTTCGAAATAAAGGCGGTCCGATTCATCAAAATCGGTAGACACCGTTTCAGGGTTCGAATTGATCAAAATAGTGGGCTGCTTATGTTTTCTTAGCGTGCGCGCCATGTTGACGGCGCACCAGTCGAACTCAACGGAAGAGCCGATGCAATAAGGACCGGAACCGATGACGATATGAGGGTTTTTACGGCTCGGTTCGATGTCATGCTCTTGGCCCCAATAAGTGGTGTAGAGATAATTGGTTTCCGCTTCAAACTCTCCCGCGAGCGTGTCGATTTGTTTCACATGGGGGAGGATTTTCCATTTTTTTCTAAGCGCCCGTACGTCGGATTCTTTGATTTGTTTGGTTTTGGCGATCGACGCGTCGGAAAATCCGAGCTTTTTTGCTTTATTCAGAAAGGGAGCTGTGAGTTTTTCTCTTTTAAGTTCCTCTGCAAATACAGCAAGGGCGCGGATGTGGTGTAGAAACCAAGGATCGATGAGCGACATCTCATGGGCGTCTTCGATGGTCCCTTGCTGCAGAAAATATTGATAGAGAGCAAATAAACGCCTGTCTGTCGGCCGGCAAATATGAACAAAGAGATCTTCGAGGGGTTCTGGAGGATGTTCGATGCCGAGAGAGCCAATATTGAGCATCCGGATTGCTTTTTGTAGCGCTTCAGGAAACGATCTGCCGATCGCCATGACCTCCCCGACGCTTTTCATCTCGGTGCCGATCGTCCGGTCCGCGCTTTTGAGTTTATGGATATCCCATCGAGGAATTTTGATGACGATGTAATCGAGGGCCGGTTCAAAAAAAGCGCTTGTTTTTTGCGTGATAGCATTTGAGATTTGATCGAGCGTATAACCGAGGGCCAGTTTGGCTGCGACAAAGGCGAGCGGATAGCCGGTCGCTTTAGAGGCAAGGGCGCTCGATCTTGAAAGACGCGCATTCATCTCAATGACCCGGTAATCGCCTGTTTTGGGATTAAGAGCAAATTGGACGTTGCATTCTCCTTCGATTTTAAAATGGCGTGCGATCGCAAGCGAAAGGGAGCGGAGCCGATGGTACTCTTCGTTATTGAGCGTTTGAGAGGGCGCGACAACGCAGCTTTCTCCTGTGTGGATCCCCATTGGATCGAGGTTTTCCATGTTGCAGATGGTCAAAGCTTGATTCGCTTTGTCTCTTACCACTTCGTATTCCAGCTCCTTCCATCCTTTCAAATACTCTTCGATGAGAATTTGCGGCGCGCCGCTGAGAGCTTCCCTGGCCTTTTCTTTCAGTTGGGCTTCGGTTTCGACGCGGCCTGACCCAAGTCCTCCTAAAGAAAATCCAGAGCGCATCATGAGGGGATAGCCGATCTCTTTGGCAGCTTCCAGCGCCTCTTTGACGGTTTTGACCGCCATGCTTTTGGCTGTTTTAATGCCGATGGAGGCTAAGCTCTGTTTAAAAAGCTCTCTATCTTCCGATTGTCTGATCGCTTCGAGGGGAGTGCCCAAAACTGCTACGCCGTATCGTTTTAAAATACCGAGCCTTTCGAGCTCGAGCCCTAAGTTCAGAGCGGTCTGTCCGCCGAAGCTTAACAAAATGGCATCAGGCCGCTCCTTAGCGATGATGGTTTCCAGCGAGTCTACTTGCAGCGGCTGCAGATAGACGACATCCGCCATGGCGGCATCGGTCTGTACTGTAGCGATGTTGGGATTGACCAGAACTGTTTTGATTTTTTCTTCTTTAAACGCCTTGATCGCCTGCGATCCAGAATAGTCGAATTCGCCGGCTTGCCCGATTTTTAGTCCGCCGGACCCTAAAATGAGAGCTTTTTTGATCGATTTTCGTCTCATAGCATCTTATAAAAAGTTTCAAAAAGGTATTCGGCGTCTGTTGGCCCGGGGCTGCTTTCTGGGTGGAACTGGACCGCAAAATAAGGCAGCGTTTTATGTCGAATGCCTTCGACCGATCCATCGTTCATATTTCTAAAGCTGACGCGCCAGCCTTTCGGCAGCGTTTTTTCATCGATGGCATAACCGTGATTTTGAGAAGTCAAGAGACACTGATCCGTTTCGAGATTGCGGCACGCTTGGTTATGTCCTCGATGCCCGAAGGGAAGTTTATATGTTTTTCCGCCGATCGCGAGCGCCATGAGCTGCGCGCCTAAGCAAATGCCAAAGGTAGGTTTTTTTTTCTCTAGCGCCTTTTTGAGTATGGCCACTGTTTTTCCGCACATGAGCGGATCTCCAGGGCCGTTGGACAAAAAGAGCCCATCGTACTCTTCTTCGGTATAATCATAATCGTGAGGTACTTTGACGACGCGGATTGGCCATTTGGTCAGACAGCGGAGAATATTGTTTTTCATCCCGCAGTCGACGGCGATCACTTTTTTCTTGCCCGATCCGTAAACTTCTTTTTCAAGCGAACTGACTTCTTGGACAAAATGTCTTTGACTTTGATCGGGAAACGTTTTGATCTTTTTTTTGCCGCAAAGAATAGCTCCGGCGGCGACTCCTTGTCTTCTCAGCACTTTGGTCAGCGCTCTTGTGTCAACGCCTGTAATCAGAGGAACTCTTTGCTCTTTCAGCCACTCTAAAAAGGGGCATTCAGCATCCCAGTGGCTCATCCAAGGGCTTGTTGTTCCAACGACAACGCCGCAGGCTTGCGCTTTCTCCGATTCCCACATTTCGCTGCTTGGTACGCCGTAGTTGCCGATGAGGGGATACGTAAAGGTTAAAATCTGTCCGGCGTAGGAAGGGTCGGTGAGTGATTCCACATAACCGGTCATGCCTGTAGAAAAAACGACTTCGCCAAAATAAAGGTCATTTTGCCAGGAAGGGGAAAACCCAGCAAACTCTTCTCCGGATTCCAAAACAAGTCGGGATGCATTCATAAGTTAGAAAGAATGTAGCGGATTTCTTTATATCATGCAACTCATGGAACATTTACTATTAGAGCTAAGAGGAACCCTTTGTGAAGACAGTTTTCATTAACTATTTGCGTAAAAGCGCCTTAAGCGCTCTTCTCGATCTTGAGAAGCTGGCTTTGCTTTCTGAAAGAGCGGAAGCTTGTCCAATCCAAGATCCTTTTCGTATCCGGGCCCGGTTTTTAGGCTGGAAAACGGCTTCTTTGCTTTTGGATGAGAAGGGCGCGATCAAAAAAGAGAGCCTCGATGAGCTGATCCGCGTTTTTGAAAATGAAAGTTATCCAGTAGGCCAAAGCGAAGGGGATGCTTGGATCTTTCAGCATCTTTTTTCTTGTTTGCGCGAGCTAAAAGAAAACGGTGCGATTGGTGTAGCTTTGAAAAAATGTTCTCTTCCGCTCTCAGGAAAAGAGGCGGAAGAGATTGTCCGCGATACGCTATGGCCCGATGAGATAGGGCCGCTTTCTCATGTTCACGTTAAAAGAGCGGTGTTAACTGCTTGGTTTACCCTTTTAAGGCAAGCGACTGGATCTTGTTTTGCGACGGCGCCTGCCATGTTGATCCAAAAAGAAAATCCTTTGAGGATGATCCAAGATCTTGATGCGATCCTTTCTGCAGGTGAACTGCGCCGAGGCGTCTATGCTGCGCCGCTGCATAAGGAGCTGCGCTCGGGAGATTTGCAAAAGCCGATAGACCCTCTTTCAGCCGCGCACTCTCCTGGATTAGAAGTTGCGTTTCAAGCGGCAAATGTGCCATTTCCAAAGATAGCTTTTCATGGAGGCCCTGCAAAAGAGTTTTTAAAAGAGGGGCTGCTTCTTCATTTTGGACTTTCTCGAAAGGATTTGGCTAAAGAGACAGTTCCATTAGCTCCGCAGGCGGGGCTTCTTTGGGAAAGGCTTGGAGGTCATTATGGGGGATTTTCTTCTAAAACAAGAGAAATTTACGCTTGGGAAAAGGCTGTAAAAAAAGCAGAGCGCGCTTTTTTTTCTTTTGCAGACTGCGCCCTTCTTCGCTCTTGGGAATATACGCTCGCCT
>DAINNB010000091.1:0-6614 GCA_036736085.1 Chlamydiales bacterium | reverse complement strand
GGACAAGCACGCGGCCTATGAATCGCCGTTTCTGGTCGAAACGCTCCGCTTCCTCTCTGTCTGTGGAGAGAATCGCTTATGTAGTGCTGTGATCCAAAAAATCATCGCTCAGCTTCAAACAGAAGAGGAGTTTGAAGAGCTTTTGGAGATCGCCGCCGATTATTATCGAATGCTCGATCAAGACGATGTGGAAATGGCCATTGAGCGTTTGATGAAAAAACGGTCTCTCAAAACATTTACTTTCGATCCCCGCGATCCGGATTTAAAAGTTTTTGCTCAGTCTTTAAAATAAATCTCTGCTCTGTGCTATATGTCGGATTCATGGATGGTTGGATTTCATGAAACGACTTTTTCTTCTTTTTTGTTTCTTGGCCGGCTGTCATTTAGGTCCTCGCTATGAAGCGCCCGATCCTGTTGTTCCTGAGGAATGGAAAAGCTCTCCAGCAACGGCCTCAGACGTGCAGTTTGACAACTGGTGGGATATCTTTGAAGATGAGGAACTGGCCTGTTTAGAAAAGCAGGTGATTGAAAACAACCCTACTCTCTACATTGCTTTGGAAAAAGTGGCCGAGGCCAGGGCTGTGGCCGGCGTAGCCAAATCGACCTTATATCCTCAAGTGTATGCCACTCCCTCATTTAACAATGTAGACGAGCTCATCAAACTCTACGGTGTCCCGCAAAGTTTTACCCCTAAGCTCAAGACATTGACCCGAGTTCAAGAGCAAAGTTACCAATTGCCTATTGCGATGACCTATGAAGTGGATTTGTGGTGCAAATATCGCGGCACGTACAATGCAGCGGCGATTTATGCTCAAGCCCAAGATGAAGCTGTCAAAGCGACGATGCTCACCCTCTCCACAGAACTGGCCAGCCACTATTTCAACTTAAGGACTTTGGATATGCAGATCGATCTGCTCAAGCAGGTCTTGCAGCTGCGTAAAGAGACTCTCTCTCTTGTGCATAGCCGCTATGAATCGGGACTGGTGAGTTATTTAGATTATTTAAGTTCTGAAAAAGCGCTCGCCGATACCGACGCAGAATATCAAGAGAGTGTGCGGCAAAGGGCGTTATTTGAAAACTCGATCGCCGCTCTTTTAGGTACAGTTGCCTCAGAATTCCATCTTGAGCCCTCTCCTCTTTGGAAAGAACCGCCGGTAATTCCTTCTGGCCTGCCTTCCGATCTTTTAATTCGAAGGCCAGATTTGGCCCAGGCGGAAAGAAATATGGCCTCTTTTCATGAATGGATCGGGGTAGCCTATGCGACGTATTTCCCCGGCATCACGCTCACGAGCCATTTGGGCTACTCTTCTCCTGAACTCTCTCGATTTCTCACTTGGACAGGCCGGCTTTGGCAGCTTGGCGTCGATATCGCCCAGGTGATTTTTAATGCAGGGCGGAATCGCTCCTATGTAGAAGCGGCCTTTGCCAGATTTAATGAGGCGAAAGGCTCTTATGAACAAGCGATGCTAGGAGCTTTTCAAGAGGTGGAGGATGCGTTGAATAACATAGAGCAATACGCCCTTCAATCAACCGATTTGCAAAATGCATACCGCTCTTCCCAAGATTTTTTCTCTCTTTCCCAGCTTCGCTATACAAAAGGCCTCGTGAACCATCTCGATACTCTATCTGCCCAGAGGGCTGCTTTAGATGCTAAAAGAAGTTGGATGAACGCGCTCGGTAGACGTTATCAGGCATCTGTTCAGCTCATCAAAGCATTAGGCGGCGGCTGGCAAAGTTGTTCGCCACAGACATCAAAGTGAACGCAAAATCTCTTTTTAGTATAGTACACTCGGAAAATTAATCATTTGCGGTAAACGATGAGATGGATTGGGTTTTTACTATGCGTGCTGCTGACTGCAGGCTACAAAGACTTTGTTGAGAATTCTCAAGATTTTTTTTCTTACATGAACGATCCTCAGTGCCTTGTGATCGCTAGTCCGGGACGTTCTGGAAGCACTCTGCTGGTCAAGTGCATTGCTAAATCAGCTGAAGATCGACTCGTTCTCAAAACGCATCAGTTTGTTCCTAAAGAATTTCAAGGAAAAGTGCTTTTTATTTTTTCGCAGCCTGATCGAGCGGCTGAATCCGCTTTACATAAGCTATTAGAAGACAAGGATTTTGGACAATTGCATTTCGATCATCTCTTTACTTCTGATAAAGAGTGGCTCTCAGAGATCGGCTATGATACAAGAAAGCAGTCTCTTCGCCACAATTTGCTTGCTTACGATGCGCTTGGAACAGGAGAACATCTACAAAAATGGCTGCTGGACTGGGTTGCCCCCGCTTCCAAGGAAACGGCTCAGATTCTCGCAATTAAATACGAACATTTGTGGGACGCAGAAACACAAGAAGCTATCCGAACTTTTTGCCATCTAGATCATTTTGAATTGCCCCCAAAGAAAGAAAGGGGCTGTGAAGAGAAAAAAATGAGTCCCTTAGAGCTTCTCTTGCGAAGAGTAAACAACGAAGAGCGAAAAGACGAGCCCGAATATAAAGCCTATGATCACGCAAGAGAGCTTTGGAAAAAAGCCCCTCCATTCCAATTCCTATCTCAAAAGTAATTACTACAAAAACAAATAGGAGTCGAGAGGACGAAGTCCTTTCGCGGGGTTTGGGGCAGAGCCCCAATTAAAGCCCAAACCGCCGTCGGAAGAAGCGAGCGGCGGCAGTGAGGTTAAAAAAAGCGATGAGGCAAAGGGGCCAGAGGTGGGAGAAGACGGTTTCCGCTGGGAGGTCTTTGAGGAAAAGGCCTCGGGAGATGTACATGAAGTAGCGTGCGGGGTTGATGTAGGTGGCGTATTGGAGCCAGGCGGGCATATTTTCAATGGGGGTAGCAAAGCCTGAGAGGAGAATGGCTGGGGTGAGGAAGACAAAAGAGCCTAAGATGGCTTGCTGCTGAGTGGAGCAAAGGGACGAGATGAAAAGGCCGACGCCTGTGATAGCGGTTACGTAGATGAACATGCTGAGGAGAAGGAGGAGGAACGAGCCTACGAAGGGAATTTGGAAAAGCAAGAGAATGGCAAAGACGAGCAAAAGGCCTTCGAGAACGCCGACGATGATGGCAGGAATAGTTTTGCCGATGAGGATTTCGGACGGTCGGAGCGGAGAGACGAGGAGCTGATCGAACGTGCCGAGCTCCCTTTCTCTTGCAACTGAAAGACCGGTGATGAGGAGAGCTTCGACCATGGTGAGAACTGCGAGCAAGCCTGGAATGGTGAACCAATTGTAGAGAAGGTTGGGATTAAACCAATTGCGCTGGATTAGTTCGATGGGTTGAACGGGCGCTTTTTCTTTATGGGCCATTTCCTGAGCGAACTGATTAACGATCGTTGTCACGTAGCCTGCGACGATTTGCGAAGTATTCGATTTTCTGCCGTCTAGGATGAGTTGCAAAGAAGGAGAGAGATTTGCATCGAGCTTGCGGGAAAACTCTTCATCGATCGAGAGGACGACGGGGCCGACTTGTTCATTGATAAAAGGGGCGATCGATTCGACAGCTTCCAGAGGGATGACGTGGGTGAAGATAGGAGATCCCTTAATGCGCTGAACGAGCTCAAAGCCTTTTTCTCCATGGTCTCGGTTAAGAAGGCCGATCGTCACATTTTTCACATCGAGAGTGGCGGCGAAAGAGAAGACAAAAAGCTGCCAAAGAGGAGGGAAGATGAGAATGAAACGGGTTTTTTTATCCCGCCAAACAGAGATGAGTTCCTTGATGACAAGAGCGATGATCCGGTTCAATCCAACCTCTTTACTGTAATGCGCGCCGTGTAGAGAAAAAGCAGCAGCCCGATGCATGCCATGGCGGCTAAATTATAGGCAATCAGCTTTCCTACTGTGCCAGCGAGAAAGATTGTTTGCAGACAAGAGACAAAATATTTGGCCGGGATAAGATAAGTCAGCCATTGAATAGGCTGAGGCATGCTCGAAATTTCAAAAATAAATCCCGAGAGCATAAATGCCGGCAAAAACCCTGAAATGATGGCGGCTTGCGAAGCGACGAATTGGTTTTTTGAAGTTGTCGAGATCAAGAGGCCCATCCCCAGAGCTGCCCATAAAAAGACCATGCTGCAAAGGGTGAGTAAAATCCAAGAGCCTCGAAGAGGGATGTCATAGAAAAAAAGGGCGATCGCAGCCGAGAAGAAAAAAGAGATCATTCCTAACATAAAATAAGAGATCAGCTTACCTAAGACAAGCTCTGCGATGGTAACAGGCGTTGCCATTAAAGCTTCCATCGTGCCCCTTTCCCATTCGCGCGCGACGACAAGAGAGGTGAGCAAAGTACCAATGAGCGTCATGATGAGGGCAATGGAGCCAGGGATAAGGAAATTGCGGCTTTCGAGCTCTTCATTAAACCAAAATCTTGGCTCTAAACGGATCGTTTCCCAAGGGGCCCAGCGGCTGCTGATGATCTCTTGCACAAGCCAATTTTGAAAAGCGCCCTGCACATAATTTTGCACAAAATTCGCCGTGTTCGGTTCGCTGCCGTCTGCAATCACTTGGATCGGAGCGATCAGGTCCGTCCTTTGGCGGAAAGAGGAGAAATAGGAAGGGACCACGACAATGCCTCGGACTGACCCATCGACAAGTTTCTTGTCAAAATCCCTTTGATGCCGGCCAATATCGACAGAAAAATAGGAAGAATCTGTGAGCGCCTTGGCAAAACTTTGCACGTCAGGGGCAGTGTCTTCTAAAACAAGGCCGATTTTAAGATGTTTGTAGTCGAGTGAAATGCCGTAGCCATAAATAAAGAGTAAAATCGCCGGCAGTACCAAGCTGATCAAAATGCTGCTCGGATCTCGGATGATCTGATAAAATTCCTTAATAATTAAGGCTTTAAGTCTTCTTGCGTTGATCATGTTGCTCAATTAAAGTGATGAACGCGTCTTCCAGGGTGGGAGACATGTTTTCGGGTGTTTGGGCGAGCTTTTTTAAAGCATCAGGCGAGTCGATATGGATCATCTGGCTTTGGTAGATGAGGGCAATTCGATCGCAGTATTCCGCTTCGTCCATAAAGTGTGTTGAGACCAAAACGGTGCATCCTTTTTCGACAAGGCCATTGATATGGTTCCAAAACTCGCGCCTTGTAATGGGATCAACGCCTGAAGTGGGTTCGTCTAAAAAAAGCACTTCAGGCCGATGCATAGTAGAGCAGGCCAAAGCGAGCCTTTGTTTATAACCGAGAGGTAAAAGTGAAGCGGATTGATCGAGGTAGGGAGAAAATCCAAAAATCTCGATCATCTCTTCGACGGCATGACGGCGAGACGAATTGCGAAGGGGGTAAACGCCTGAGAAAAAATCTAAATTTTGTTTTACGCTCAACCCTCCGTAGAGGGAAAATTTTTGCGCCATATAGCCGATATGAGAGCGCGCTTCGGCCGGCGCTGTTTGCAAACTGAGACCATTGACAAAGGCTTTGCCGGAACTTGGTTGTAAAAGTCCGCAGAGCATTTTAAATGTTGTCGATTTGCCTGCTCCATTCGGTCCGAGCAGACCAAAAACCTCTCCTTTCGCCACTTGGAAAGAGACATCATTTACTGCTGTAAATGAACCGAAACGTTTTGTGATATGCTCAGCTATGATCACATTTTTTTGTTCTGTTAGGATTTGAGGAGTTTTTTCTGCAAGGCGCGAAGAGCCTCCGGGGCCTCCTCCTAAAAGATCGACAAAAGCATCCTCAAAACGGGGAGGACAAGAAGTCCAGAGTGGCTGGATAGGAGGGTTGTTCTTGGTGACGATTCGGATTTTTTCTCCCTGGATGATCCCATCTGAAATGAAGGGTTCATTGAGTAGGCGTGAAAGCAAAACTCGTTTTCTCTCTTCAGTGCGTTCCAGAGTGAAGGTTTTGCCTTCCATTCGTTTAGTAAGTTCTTGAGGAGCTCCTTGATATAAGAGTTTTCCTTCGTGCAGTAAAAGAGCGAGATCCGCTTTTTCAGCCTCGTCGAGATAAGACGTGCTCCAAATAACGGTGATCCCTTCCTCTAAAAACTGTTGCATGAGCTCCCACAGCTCGCGCCGAGATACGGGATCGACGCCGACGCTCGGTTCATCTAAAAGAAGCAAGGTAGGTTTGCGAATCAACGTGCAGGCAAGTCCAAGTTTTTGTTTCATCCCTCCCGACAAATCGCCGGCGAGTCTCTCGGTAAAACGAGAGAGGTTCATCATGCTAAGAAGTTTTTGGAAAATAGGAGCTTTCTCTTCTTTGCCCACGCTTTGCAAATCGGCGTATAAAGATAAATTTTGTTGAACGGTCAAATCCTCGTAGAGACCAAAGCGCTGGGGCATATAGCCGATTTGCTGATGGAGCTTTTGCGCCTCTTTGATTGTATCGAGTCCATTGACGCGCAAAGTTCCTTCTGTCGGTTTTAATAACCCTGCGATCATTCTAAGCAGAGTGGTTTTCCCTGCGCCGTCAGGACCTGCTAAAGCGACAAATTGATGGGGCTGGATGTTGAGGGAAACGGCAGCGAGAGCCTTTTGCGACTCGAACGATTTCGTGACCATGTGAAGAGAGATGATCTCATTCACGATTTTTTCTCAGGGTGCAATTTTACGGTGACCGGCATACCTTGTTTCAATCCCCATTCTGGATTGTCTGCTTATATACTTTTGCGGTA
>DAINNB010000090.1:0-6650 GCA_036736085.1 Chlamydiales bacterium | reverse complement strand
CTTTCAGAAACGGAAACAAAGCGGTTTTTAGAGCATATTTGGAGCCCGGATGAGTTTCGCTCCGAATTTGGTCTACGAAGCCTTTCTAAGTACCATGAAACGAATCCTGGACGCCTTCAAGATGCTATCTTGAGTTATGAACCGGGTGAATCGTTGGCCAAGATCAAAGGCGGTAATTCCAATTGGCGAGGGCCTATTTGGTTTCCTCTTAACTATATTTTTATCGATACCTTAAAACGTTTGGGCCGCATTTATCAAAACACTCTGCAGGTCCAAGTCGGAAAAGAGCCCAAAGTCAATCTTTTGGAAATGGCCCGCTCTTTTGAAGAGAGGCTGTTAAAATTGTTCAAAAAAGACGCTGACGGCCGCCGTCCGGCCTTTGGCGATGATGAAAAACTTCAGACAGACCCTCATTTCCGCGACTATCTTCTCTTTTATGAGCATTTCCATGGCGATACAGGCCGAGGGCTTGGCGCCTGCCAGCAGACCGGCTGGACGGGGCTAATTGCTAAGCTGATCGAAGATTTGCGTAAGTCTCTTTAAATTAACAAGTTAAGCTGCTTCTCTTTGAGAAGCAGCTTTTTCCTCTGTTGAATCGCCTTTTTAATTAATTGTTTTGTTTTTTTTGTATTTAAGTTGTTTTTAAATGTTAATTACTTTATATTAATTGTGAAATTAAACAGAATGTTAAATTATTATATATTTTGGAGAAGCATGTGAAAAGAAAGCCCCTGCTTGATTTATTACGTCATTATTCTTCCTCTTTTCCAGAGGAAATGGAGTTCAAAGCTCGTATGCTGGCTTTTGTAGAGGCTCATGAAGAGTGTTTTGAGAGGTCGTTAGAAATTGGTCACGTAACAGCTTCTTGCTGGCTGCTTAATCGAGAGGGTTCAAAAGCTCTCCTTTTACACCATGCAAAGCTTGGCCGTTGGTTTCAATTAGGAGGTCATGCAGATGGTCATCCGGATGTATTGGAAGTGGCCGTTAAAGAGGCTCGAGAGGAGTCTGGTATTGAAGAGATCCGACCGATTTCTAGCAAGATATTCGATCTTGATATCCATCTCATTCCAGAAAATTCTAAAGAAAAAGCTCATCTTCACTACGATGTTCGATTTTTGCTTCAGGTAGGAAGCGATGAGGAAGTGAAATCAAACCGGGAATCTAAGCAGCTACTTTGGATAGGCAAGGATCCGAAAGAATCTCCGACCGATAACCCCTCGATCCTTCGCATGATGACAAAATGGGGGCGTCTTACTTAGAAATGTTTTAAGGCAAAAAAAAACCAGGCTCGGCATTTCTGCCCAGCCTGGCTGAGTTTAAATCAACTGCAGGTCTCGATTAGAAATCGAGTTTTGCAGAGACTGTCAAACCGTGCATGTACAGGTTGCTATTTGTTGTTCTGCCTAAGCTTGGTGTAGTATCATCGAAGCTTTCGCGGAACAGGTTAGCATCCCAGAACACTTGGAAGTTATAGGTTGCAGCGAGATCGATGTGCCAGTTGTTGCAATCGAAATAAGAATCCCAGCCGAAGCCGTACTCAAGAGCTCCATGAGGCATCAAGAAATCAGGTCTTGAAAACATGAAGTTAAAAGTTGCTGGAGCTGCGCCAACTGCTGTCAACTGTTCTTTCGAATTTACAGTCTGTACTCTTGTATAGAGGATGTCTACAGATCCGTTACCAATCATTCTAAAACCTTCGCCGAGCATCCAGTTAGTGTTCAAGCCACCGAGGAGACCTGCGCCCCAAGAAGCAAAGTTTTGTCTTTGTCCGTAAGTACCGTTAAACGATGCAGGTGTTCCTGTTCCGTCGCCAGAAAAATCTATGTCTTTATACTGGGTGAACCATGCAAATCTTGCACCAAAGAATGAACGGAACGTCAGCTTAGTGCCTACATAGTAAGTGCGAGCGAGTGCAGCGTCTAAAGCTTGGTATCTCAATTTCCATTCTTGAGAGGCTGAATTGAATGCTTCACCATCTATAAGAGCTGGGTTACCAGTCGTTGACTGAGTTGAAGTATTGGTGATAACTCCCCCGATCTCATTTTTAGATACGGAAGTAGAAGTTGTGCTGTGCAGCCATGTATATTCTACATAACCGTCCCAGTTGTCATGATCAAAGTTCATGCCGAGCAGCACTTTGAAGCCTGGCTTGTATTCGAAATCATGGCCTTTTACATAACCTGTTGAGATATCGCCGGCACCTCTGCCAAAGTTGGAATTGCCATCCACGTTCATAGCAAAGTCCATATCATCTTGCATTGCTTGCCAGTAGATGAAGCTTGCGCCTGCATAGATATCCCAGCAGCCGCGTACATCTACTCGTGCAGGAGCATTGTAAGCAGGAATGAGTTGGATTTGTGGTACTGGCTCACAGCAAGGCTTTGGTGGGCACTTAGGTACTGGGCAAGCCTTTGGGGGCTCAGCAGGCTTTGGACGGCAATTGTCCGCAGCAGCCACTTGTGATGATTGACCAAAGATTGATGTAGCAGCTACTAGCGATGCTACCATCCATGGCATTGTTCTTGTAAATAAGTTCAGCATTTTTGCTCTCCATTTTGGACGAAAGTGTTTTTGTAGTTCTTTGTTTTTAGCTCTCGCTAAGATAAACAATCGACAATTTTCCGAAATTTTTTCCACATCGCGCCGACATCGAACGAGACGCAGAAACGATTTCTGTTCACATAGGGAATGTTAAACTCAACTTGAAAATTAAATCAAGCGAAAGCGAAAAAACTTTTTTATTTTCCCTAGAAAACGGTTTTTCGCACTACTGTGCGGGCGTTTTTTTTGCCTCCCATTTTCTGTGAAGTTGTGAAAAAACTTCTGTGCTTTGCAACTTTTTTCTGATGTTGTTAGAGTTTTTTGTATATTCGGGTTCATGGAATTTTGCGCGGTTTGTGGAAATGTGGTTTCTCGGTGCGCGAGAGAAAATGGATTGCCAAAGATGAGGATTTGCACATGTTGTCGAAAATAATGCGTTATCTTTTAGCATGGTTGACCTTTCCCGCTAGTTTGTTGGCAGGTGTTGATAGCGGTTCTATTTTGCTCTATAACGATTCGCCTTTTATTTTAACAGCAATTGTGCAAGCTGCTGACGGAACGTATCTTGGGCAATTCACAATTCAGCCAGGTCAGCAGAAAAACGTCACGCAGAACTTATTTCCGACCGCAATTTTAAGGCCGGGAACCCCTCAAGTATCGCTGACGCCGTATACTGTAGTGTGGCAATGTGCAACAGAGGGGTATTATTCTTCTTGCATAGGCGTGTCGCCTGGCTCTTTAGTCAGAGCAAGCGATTGTCCGGGCACTTATTTCTGCAAACCTAAGAAGAAAGATAAGCAAGAAGCGCCGTCATCGACGCTGGAAAAGAAGAAATGAAATTACACGTAGAGGACGTTGTGCAAAGGCACATCCCAGGGATCTGGGGATAAGGTATTTGCTTTTTGTTCAACGAATGCAAGGCCGATGAGCGGACAGCTTGTTTGTTTGAGCAAACGGTCGTAGTGGCCGCGGCCGTAGCCTAAGCGATGGAACGATGCATCAAAAGCAAGACCAGGAACTAATATCGTTTCAATGGCGCTGATTTCGATCTTCTCGCATCGATTGGGGTTGGGTTCTAAAATGCCCCAGGATGAGAGGCGAAGGTCTAAGGAAAGATCTAGTACGCGGTAGATAATAAGTTCCGTTCCTTCCACGCGGGGAAGGAGGAGAGCTTTGGATTGAACGAGCCAGCCGTTGACAAGGTTGGTGGAAATTTCTGAGCCGAAAGAAGCGAACGAAAGGACATTTTGGGGAGCCAGAATTTCTTGCATGCGGAAGAAAAGCTGCTGGGCCGCAAAAACTCTTCTCGATTCGGGGATCGAGCTGCGGAGGTGTTTCCAATAAGACCTGAGCTTAGCTTTCTGGGTCAATCGCTTTTCCTTTGTGGTAGATCACCTTTCTCAGAAAGATTCCTTGTTCATCATAGAGGGTTGCAATACCGTTTCCTTGCGTGATCGTTGAAATGGGCTCTTTCATGTTTTTCTTAAAATACTGTCCTTGAAGCAACACATCATGTTCATATTCTTCAATCAGCATTAAGCTGCCATCTTCGTACCAGCTGCAAGAGGTGCCGTTTTTTTTGTTGCGGGCCCACTCTTTTTGACTTTCCAAGCTTCCGCTTTTATACCAGGTTTTGACGAGGCCATGGATCATGTCATCATTCCACTGGACTGACATTTTGGGGATTTGGGATTTTTCTGCTTCGTCAGTCGTGTAATAGGCGATCTCTTCGCCTTGTTTTTTTTGGTTCTTGATCCGATAGGAGAGCAAAAGCTCTTGCTCTGGAGAAAAGATTTTGACGAGTCCTTCTTGCCTACCTTTTTGAATCTCTACTTGCTGAAAGGCTAGGACATCATCAAAAAAGGTCTGAAACCCATGGCCATCTTGAACGGATGAGATCTTTTTCCCATCCAGCGTAAAATAGTCCCCGTTTTGCAAAATGTCGTCTTTATACTCTTCTGTCCAAACAATTTGACCCTGGGGCCCAAAACCTGTGCAGGTTCCTTGTTTAATTCCTTTGCGATACGAGGTTTTTTCTTTAAGCTGGCCGCTAGGAAAGTATTCGACCATGTCTCCTTCGATGAGGTTTCTATTGTAGGGGGTTTCTTTATGAACTTGGCCGTTTGGATAATAACTGAAACTGGAGCCTTGCAAAGCGCCTTTATCATAAGGAATTTGGGCTACGAGCTTTCCTTGTTCGTTCCACACTTCACTCATCCCGTCGAAAAGCCAATCCGATTGGGCTCCTAATGTGACATCCGCGGTGCCTCCGATGACGTAGGCGGAGATTTTTAGCTGTCCTGTAGAAAACCACTCTTGATAAAGGCCGCACGCTCTCATGTCTTGAGCTTCTAAATATTGCCAAATCAGTCCATTGGGATGATAAGTGGTGGTGATTGAATGATTTTTCCCCTCTTTTTTATAGACGCGGACCACTTTTTTAAAGGGTTGCGAAGAGAGGAAATCGACATATTGGTAGGTCTGCAGTTTGTCGGGGATGCTGATCGTTTCAGAAATGCCGTTCCGGTCCTGGATTTGAATGCCGACCAAATGGTCTTGGATTTCAGGACGGTGGCAAGAAGAAAAGATACATAATACAATAGTTAGGCAAACTGCGCTTTTCATTGTTTTTTAAATTCTCTTTTTAATAGATCTAATTTTACTTCAAATGTTTCTTGTTTAAAAGGGGAAGTTTTCTTTTTAAGAGAAAAGTTTGTAATGATCATTTGAGGGCTTTTAGGGTGGGGCTCAAAGGGGCCTATATGGATGTTCTCTATAAGGGAAAGGAGTTTTTTTAAGTCCTTTTCGCTCATTTCCACTGGCTTTTTCATTTTTTCTTCGGTTTCCTGGCATAGAGCTGATTTTTTGATCTCTTCTTCGATAAAAGAAATTTTATTTTTCTCTTTAGATAAATAGGCCAGTCTTTGTTTAGCTAATTTGGTTTCTGCTAAGGCCGGGTGATGTTCATAGGTTTGAAGCCAGTCGATCTCTTCTTGGAGCAAGGGAAGAGATTCAATGTGCTGGTCGATAAAATAAGGCTCTGCTTCTGCATATCTAGATAGAAAGCGGTGTTGGTCCGCTCTTTTATTAAGTGACTTGTATGTTTTTAGCAGCGTTGTTTCGTATTGGGTTTGAAGTTCGTTTCTTTCGAGTCTTTTTTGGACCACATATAATCCTGTGCAGAGCAAAGGCGACGAGATCATCAGAAAAGTAAAGAGAGGTCTGACTTTTGAAAAAAAGAAAAAACCGATCCGTTCAAAAATCATGGCGCGCTCCTTGTTTTAGGAAAAATGCTGCTTTGTAGCCTTGAGAAGAAGCTTCCCATCCGATCGGCTGTTTAGTATCGATAAAGTTTTCTTCTTTTAATAGGGCTTCATGCAGTTTGCGCGCATTCGTTGCATTGTTCGTTTTGAACTCAAGCTCTATTTTTGCCTTACACTCTTCCTTTAAAGAGCCTATTTTAGGAAAGCTAACCAACTGATAGGTGATGTTTTTCCATTCAATGGGATCTCCCTGATCTCTAAAAGTTGTTAAAAGAGGATGATGCGAAAGCCAATTGAGCAGCTCTGCTACTTTGGGGACGGTCAGTGTATAAGAGGGATGTTTATCCATGTCTTCAACGGAGCGCGCCCAATTTCTCAAAATGGCGTAAAGAGAGCGTTTTTCTTCTAAGAGAGTAATTTTGAGCTCGGGATCATGGCGAGAGAGGAGTTTATCTATAGATTGGACGATCGCTTGCTTTTGATCGCGGTCTGCGTATTCACTCCATGTCCATAGAGTTGCGCTGCCTATTAGAGAGCAAAGAAAAAGACAAAGAGTAAACCATCCGGCCTTTTTCCAATTTTTTTGAGGGAAAAATTCTTGCTGTAAAAATTGGACGGATTGGTCGTCGGACATGGTCTCTTCGAGGGCAAGGCCGATGCTAATGGCGTATTTATGTTCTTCTATGGGAGGGGGAAGTTTTTTTTCTGAGGTAACTGCATCTTGCATGCTTTCGAGCAAGTATTCTCGAAGATGGACAAAAGCATCGGTCCTCCCCGTGAAAAAAATGGGCAAAGAGGAAGACTGCCGAGAAAAGGAGTAAATCACTTTGGCGAGCTCTTGTCTTT